>JANOIK010000305.1:0-2228 GCA_031407585.1 Planctomycetota bacterium
CGCCCTCCCCCTTCAGCTTCGCGACGACCTCGCCGCAAAGCTACTCGAAAGCGTTGTTATCGAACTTGGCCCGCCTGACGATCGCACCCCCGAAGATTGGGTGCGCATCATCATGGAGCGTTCCGACGAACTTCATCGCAACAAAAGCGATTTGATCGAGGGCGAGGTGGTGGTCGCGAAATTGCAGACCATCATCGATCGAGCGAGCGCCAAATCGTGACTCGGCCTCGGATTAACTTAGCCGCGGCAATTCGATCTCCAGAGCGAGCTCAGACTCGTCATCGTCGCCGTTTCAATCGATAGAATAGCCGAGGATTTCCCGGCGAAGTTGCCGCCACTTTCGCGAAGTGGCTAAAATTGGGCCGTGCGGTCCAGGAACAGACACGGGGAGGCGATCTCATGAATTCATCGTTTGGAGTGGGCGTTGCCGCGCAAGCGCGACGACTTGTCGCGTGCACAGTCATTATCGCAATTGCGAACGCGACGTATGCCCAGAACGTCTCATTCGGCTTAAGCGAGAGAGGCTCGAGCTCGAACCCGACAATTCAGCTTCAGCTTCCAATCTCAACGTCCTCTTTTCCGGGTGGCGGCGTGAGAAGTTTGACTTCGCCTTCCGGTGAAATCTTTGACGCTCAGAACCCGGCTGCCCTGACGAAAACATTTACCACGCTCGATCAGGCCTTCAACTTTCTGGCCGGCGGCTGGCACGGTACGTTCACGCCAATCTTCCCATTCAACAGCCCGCCTTTGCCATTCGACTTTCAAGTCTCGCTCATCTCCACCAGCGACGTTTATCGGGGCTTGCCGCAAAACGTGACTCTCAGCGAAGGCCTACTGATTCCCAATGGAAAGACGTTCTTGATGACATGGGATTTCGAATCGGACGAGCCTCGACATTCGACGTCGTTGCAGGTGCTTGCAAAAATCAATTCATTTGCATTCAGCTCGTTGTCGAGTTTTGGCAAGCCGACTGGAGGAACCTTCAGCGTGGGAGGAACGTCCTCAAGCGGCAATTCATCAGGTTCAGCTTCATTTATGAGGAGGTATGAGCCCGAGCCCGGAGCGACTGAGTACCGAATTCTGACGACTTACAAAGCCTCAGGCTCTCAAACCCCCACCCCTGCGTTCGTCGACGTGACGATGGGTTCCGTGACGGATCTCAGCAGCGCCTTCACGAATCATGGCGATGGCGACGCGAACTCCTTGAACAACCCGCCCGTGATGGGCATGCGATACACTCGAACCGGCGACGCGATTAACCTAACGCTTGTTCCGGAACCCGCTACGTGGGCGCTGGCAATGTCGGTCGCAGTTATGGCTCTTCGGCCTGTGCGCCAGCTCAAAAGAGAGTGAGCTTCCGCATCCAAAGGCAGCCACCGTCCAGGATGGAATAGAAGCCGCTGAGTCATGCATGCCCGGCGGCAGCCCGACCATTGGCAGTCGCGAGAGCTCGCATGACCCACGTTTTTCCTTAAATCTTCTTCCGAGCGCCTCGTTTTGGGCCGCGCGATCTGCTAGCCTTGGTAGATCGTTCGTATACAGATAATCACTGTACCATTGCGCGCACGCCGCAGCGCTTGCGGTTGAGCCGCGTGGCCCCTCTCCCACCTCACCATACCGCATTCATTTTTTCCAAAATTCGATGACTTTTGTACGCGCTTGGCGCCGCGCGAGCCGCGTTTCGCCGAGCGCCCGCCATTTCGTAACGTTCATAATTCAGGAATTTTAGCGCGGCCAATCGAGTTTCCTCGCGAGCGCCCATTTCCTAACCCGTTTCCTCGCACGAAGTTGTCGCCGCCGGCTCCGGCGACCCCGATTTCAAAATCCCGAAAACGCCCCGCGCCAGAGGGTTTTGCAATCGGCCCGCGCCCCGTGACGCGCCAAAACCGCCCCATGCCCGACGCCGCCCCGTGCGACCTACACTTTCCTAATTCCCCGCACTGGATCCCTCCAAACCGTTGAGCGCCAGCCTGGAGTTCCCCCGATGACCTGTCGCCTTGCCCTCCTCCTAGCTCTCCTCGCCGCTTGCGGCTTAGCGCGCCCCGCCTGCGCCCAAACCGACGACGCCAAGCCCGCCGACGCCGCCGAAGACTCCGACTCCAAGGACGACGCCAAAGACGATAAGAAGAAGGACGAACCCAAGCCCGTCGTCACTCATCACACCGCGACCATCGACGGCGAGGAAATCCACTACACCGCCACTGCCGGCAAGATGCTCATGACCACCG
>JANOIK010001146.1:0-1948 GCA_031407585.1 Planctomycetota bacterium
TTCTCATCCGCGAAATCCGCGTAATCCGCGGTTGATCGGATGAAGCGGCGTAGCCGCGCGATCTCGAGAAGCCGCACGTCACCTCGGCCTCACGTCAAAAACCGAATCGTCATCGGATACGGCCAAACCACGCCGTCGTTCGCCTTAATACCCGCAATGATCGGAAAGACGACCCCCAAAATTCCCAGGCCGATCAGCAGCGGAATGCCAATCAACACAAAAATGAGCAGCACACAGATGATCCCGTAGATCATGCCCGAGATCATCCAGTTGATCGCGTTCTTGCCGTGCTCATCGATCTCCGGCAATTCGTCCTTCTTAAGCTGCCAAATCACGATCGGGCAAATCAATCCGCCAAAGGGAACGGCAAAACCGGCCAACATCGACAAGTGGAGCATCATCGCCCACTGCCGCGTCTGACGATCGACGGCTGCCGGGTCGATCCAGGCGGCGCCGGACGAACCACCGTCCAAGATTCTCGTCTTCGCCTGGGCGAACTCATGCTCGTCGATCGTTCCGGACCGGCGAAGCTGTTCAAGCTTCTGCAATTCGTCGCTCACACTCATCACGCCGCCTCCCGGATCGGTTCTGCAAGACGCCGACGGCCGAAAGTATAGCGGCTCCGCGTGGAATCCGCCAATCGCGAGAGGTGCGCCCCTGCATGGAGTAGTGCGATCAACCAACGCCAAAGCCGTGGCGACGCACATCTCTACCGCAACGCGGTTAAACACCGTAGCCCAGGGTCGCCGCGCTAGCGGCGCACCCTGGGTTACCGCGTTCGCGGGGTCGTTACGCTGAAGGCGTTACACACTCCTCGCGTCCCGTCCATCGTCCTTACTCGGCATCTCGCCACTCGCTCGGCTTCGTGAAGAGCCCACTACCCGCGACCTCGTGCAAGTTCTTGCCGTCGACCCCGATCGACCAAAGGCTGAAGATGAAGCGTCCACCCCAAGTCTCTTCCGTGCCCGCCATGAAAAAGATGTGCTCGCCGTCGGAAGCGAAGACTGGCCACTGGTTGTACTCGCTGACGGCCGTCGCCTTGAGCGATTGGGCCTTTCCCGAACCCAAGTCGATGAGCACCAAATCGTAGTGGTACTCCGCGTCACGATCAGAGAGGACCACTAACTGTTGACCATCGGGAGAAAACGCCGGATCGGATCCCCAAGCCGCATAGTCGCCGGCCGACATGGGTTGCGGAATCGCCGTTTTGGGCGGCGCGGATCCGTCAACGGCTACTTCGAAGACATTGCTGTCGAGGTCCGACGCAGCACGGTCGTTATCTGCCACGAAGAGCACCTTCTTTCCATCGGGCGACAACTTCACTCTGCCAATGCCGCGGTACTTGTTCTGCGTGAGGCGTTTGACGTTCCCGCCGTCTGCGTCCATGACATACACGTCCGAATCGTCCCAAGTCCAACCTCCCAAGCTGAAAGGACGATGCAGATGGGCCCGAGCGAACGCAATTTGTGATCCATCGGGCGAGAAAGTGGGCGCCGCATCCGAAACGGCCGCATCACTGGTGAGCTGGGTGGCGCCCGTCCCGTCGATCACCATTCGGAAAATGCACTGCCCCTTTTCCTCGTTCGCCGAGGAAACGTAAACCAGAGACGCTCCATCCGGCGAATACGCCGGACCCGTTTCTACCGCCTCCGTCTTGGTAAGCTGGCGCACCGTTCGCGCATTCAGGTCAAAAAGATAAAGGTCCCCGTCGGCCGACGAAAAGGCAATCTGCTCGCCATCCGGCGAGACGTCGAAGAACACATTGCTGTGCTCACCTGCCGCCTGGGCATGGGAGCCGGCCGGGTAGACGCAGCCCAGGAGACAAAGGGCCGAGATAAATGCACGGCTGCGGCTGATCATGTCGGCCTCACGATGAAGGGACAATTGAGCGGAGTCGAACAGCTTGTCCACTCTCCTGGTGCATTTTTTATGCCCAAGGACCAGTCGC
>JANOIK010001213.1:0-13871 GCA_031407585.1 Planctomycetota bacterium
AGCGTCACGAGATCACGGTCCAGCTCGTCGAGGTTCTCATAACTCTCGATGAGATACTCCCGGACGATTTCTGGACTATTGTTCACACTCTGTCTCCCACCCGCCTCGCGAGCTTCTCATGGGCGAGATGGCTGCGCAAGGGGGCAGGAAACCCTAGCTTACGAATCGTTGCGTTCCGATCGAAGGGATGATTCCGACATTGCCGCGGGCGACGCCCAGGTCTGGGACTTCGCCGGAGCGGCGATGCACCAGGATTGGCTGGGCCGCTTCGCCGGCGGCAAAACGCCACACCGCGAGTGACGCGCGCGAGGCGGCAGCAGGCACGGATTGCGGAAGCGTCACCACTTCGTGGTCAGCCTCCCAGCAGCGTGGCCAGTTTCTTCCGCGACGCGTGGCCGTTGCCTGTGGCGGGGGGCTCGGCGGCCGATTCCGACTTCTCTTCGGGCATGTGCTGCTGGCCTTCCAGGAACGACGTGAGCGACTTGCGGAGTTGAAAGTAATCGGGACGCTCCAGCACGTCGACCCGCTTCCGCGGCCGCTCGAACGGCACGGTGAGAATCTCGCCCACGTGCGCCTCAGGGCCGCTCGTCATCATCACGACGCGGTCGGACAGGAAGAGCGCCTCGTCGACGTCGTGCGTCACCATGAGGGCGGTTTTGTGATCCTCGGCCCACAGCTCCATCAGGGCGTCCTGCAGCTCGATGCGTGTGATCGAGTCGAGCATGCCGAACGGCTCGTCCAGGAGCAGCACCTTGGGGTTGAGCGCGAACGCCCGCGCCAGACCGACGCGCTGCCGCATGCCTTGCGACAACTCGGCGGGCATTTTGTGCATGGCGTCAGGAAGTCCTACCAGTGCGAGATAGTGTTCGACGATTGCGGCGCGCTCGGCCTTGGGTTTGTCAACCAACACTTGGTCGACGCCCAGGCGCACATTATCGAAGGCCGAAAGCCACGGCAGCAGGCAGGGTGATTGGAAGACCACGCCGCGGTCGGGACCGGGGCCGTCGATTTCGCGGCCGGCGACAACGATTCCGCCAGTCGTGAGGTCGGTGAGACCCGCGGCCATCGAGAGGACGGTCGATTTGCCGCAGCCGGAGTGGCCGATAATGGAGACAAATTCCCCCTCGCGCACGATCAGGTCGAAGTCTTTCACCACCGCAACGTCGCCCTGCGGTCCGGCGAAGACTTTTGACAGCCGCCACAGCTCTACGTAGCGCAGGGACAACGAGTTCATGTCCCGACTCCAGCGCGGGCGACCGCCCGGAGATTGGTTGCCGGAATGCGATTAGCCCGGGGCGGCGCCGGCTTGCGCCCACAACCGGAGAGAAACTCGCAAATCTCCCGACGCAGCCGAAGCATCTCGGGATCGTGATTCAGAGCGTGATGCGTTCGTGGACGCGGGACGTCGATGACGAACTCGGGGCCGAGCGTGGCGCGCGGCCCCGCCGTCATAACAATCATGCGATCGGCCAGCAGCAAACCTTCGTCGACGTCGTTGGTGATCAGCAGCACGGTCTTTCGCTCTTGCCGGCAGATGCGCTGAATCTCTTCTTGCAGCGTACCTCGGGTCAGGGCGTCGAGGGCGCCTAGCGGTTCGTCCAAGAGCAGCACTTCGGGGTTCATGGCCAACGCGCGAGCCACAGCCACGCGCTGCCGCATGCCGCCGGAGAGTTCGCGCGGCCGTTTTTCGCTCGCTACCGCGAGACCTACCAGCGCCACGTACTTTTCGGCCCACTTACGCCGCTCTTCGTGAGACCATTCCGCGTGCACCTGGTCGACAGCCAGTTGGACATTTTCTAAAACCGTGAGCCAAGGCAGCAGCGAGTAGTTCTGAAACACGACGCCGCGTTCAGGTCCTGGGCCGTGCACCTCGCGGCCGTCGACAAGCACGGAACCCGCGTCGGGGGCGAGCAGGCCTGCGGCCAGGGAGACCAGCGTTGTCTTGCCGGACCCCGATCGTCCGACAATGGCGACGAACTCACCCTTGTTGACCCGGAGGTTGACCTCGCCGAGCACTTCAGTGCGCCGCTCCGGCGCCCCGTAACCTTTTGCGACGTTGCGCATTTCCAAAAACGGCGGCGTAGGGTTCATTGCTCTCTTCTTCGCTATTGTCTTTGAATCCGAGACGTGCGACGACGTACTCACGCCGTTCGAAGCCGCATTTCCGCGACATTCATCAATCGGTCGAGGGCGAAACCCACAAGTCCGATCGTCGCGATGCACAGCAGCATATGTTCGTAGATCAGGCTGTTGTATTCTTGGTACAGGAAGCCCCCGACGCCCGGTGAGCCGGTGAGCATTTCGGAGGCCACAATCACCAGCCAGGCGATGCCCAAGCTGAGCCGGAAACCGGTGAACATGTATGGTAACGTCGCAGGCAGCATGACTTTGGTGAGCATCTTCCACCGCGACAGCTTGAGGACGCGACCGACGTTGATGTAGTCCTGCGGGACCGAGCGCACGCCGACGGCAGTGTTGAGCACGGTCGGCCACATCGAGCAGATGGTGATGGTGAAGAGCGAAGCCAGCTCGGATTGCTGAAACAGCACTAACCCCAGCGGCAGCCAGGCGAGGGGCGAAACGGGGCGGAGAATCTGAATCAATGGATCGAAGCAGCGGGCGAACAACTTCGAACTACCGAGCAGGAACCCCAGCGGCGTGCCAATGAGCAGCGCCATGCCGAAGCCCTTGGCGACGCGCACCAGCGAGTACCAGGTGAATCGCAGAATGCCTTGGTCGAGCTCGCCGCGCTTGGCGAAGGGTTCCAAGACGTAGAGCTTGCTTTTCTCCCAAGTTTCGGCAGGCGAGGGGAGATTCTCCGCCACGGTTGTGCTCACAGCGGTCCACAACAATAGGAACACCGTGATGCCAAGTAGCGGCAGCACCAGCCAGTCGCCTGGGAATCGTTTGTCGTTCATGCGTGGCTTAACCCTTCATGCTGTGAATTTCGAAGCCTTTGGCGTACTCCTCGGGCTTGGCGGGATCGAATGTCACGCCGTCGAACAGCGTCTCGGGCTCGATGCTCGCTCCGCCGTGCTTATAGTCGATCTCCTTCATGGCCTCCTCGTAAATGTCGGGCCGCATCACCTGCTGCGAAATGGCCGCGTAGTCGACGCCCTCGGGGAGCATGCCCCAGCGGCGATACTGGGTCATGAACCACGTCGCATACTTCGCCTGCGGGTAGTTACAGTTTCGCTCGTGGAAGATCATGTAGTTGGGATCCTGCGTCGTGCGGCCGTCGCCGTAGTCGTACTTGCCCAACATGCGGCCGAGGATGATGTCGGCGGGGCAGTTGATATAGTTGGCGCCCGAGACGATCTCGCACTGCTCAGGGCGATTTTTCAAGTCGTCGAGCCACACACTTGCATCGTGCAACCCCTTGAGCACGGCCTTGACGGTCTTGGGGTTCTTTTCCGCGAACTCGGCGGTGAAGGCGCACACTTTCTCGGGGTGATCTTTCCAGATCTCCTGCGTGGTGATGGCCGTGAATCCGATGCCGTCGGCGATGGCGCGTGCGTTCCACGGCTCGCCAACGCAGTAGCCGTCCATCTTGCCGACCTGCATGTTTGCGACCATCTGCGGCGGTGGAATGGTGACCAGGGCGATGTCGCTGTCGGGATTGATTCCGCCCGCGGCGAGGTAATAGCGCATCCACATGGCGTGCGTTCCGGGGGGGAACGTCACCGCAAACGTCATCGGGGAGCCGCCCGCCTTGGCCTCGTCGACCAGCGGCTTGAGAGCCTTCGGGTCCGCCGCCACTTTGCCCTTGAGCTTCTCACTCAGCGTGATCGCCTGCCCGTTGCGATTCAGAATCCACGGCGCGACCATCGGCTTCTTCGGCGATCCCAATAGGCCTAGCGTCGAAGCCAGCGGCATGCCGAGAAGCATGTGCGTGCCGTGAATGTCGCCGGTCGAGAGTGCGTCGCGAATCGCGGCCCAACTGGCTTGCTTCGCGACCGTCACCCGCAATCCGTATTTGGCAAAGAACCCTTTTTCTGCGGCGACAACGATCGGCGAGCAATCGGTCAGCGCGATGATGCCAAGCTTCAGGTTGGGCGTCTCGGGCGCTTCTCCCTGAGGCACAACGAGCGGGATGCCTTTGTCGGAGAGCCCATCGCTGGTCGCGTTCGACTCGGAACTACAGCCCGCTAGTGCAGCAGTGCCAAGCCCGGCGAGGGTTGTCGACAAAAAACCGCGGCGGTCAAGCGCATTGCGGTCCGCGGCGGGCGACGTGTCCACGCAAGATGTATTGTCCATTTGTAGGCAGCTCAATGATTAGAGAGGAACATTAGAAGACAGTGATCAGCGCGCACCGCGACCCCGGTTCACCGCCTGACCGCCGCTTCCGCCAAACGGCTCTGAAGACGACTAACGAAAGGCTAGTCGGACGCCAGACGGCGACGCGCCGCCGGCGTGGAGGGATCGTGCCGACGAGTCATGCGTCACCCTCGCTGCACCGAAACGTCTGCGACGCGGATGGCCCGTAACTCGGCGAAACCGGCAGATGCAAGCCGCGTGCCGAGGGCGCCAGTACTCGAATCGCTCCGTCCGGGGACTGGAAAGATCATTTCGTGACCATCGGTGGTCGCAAACATGCCGTCGGCGTGCTCGCCGCGGCCCCGCCGCGCGCACGCGCGGCGGCATTGCCTAAAGCACGGGCATTTCGCGCGGCTGATCGCGCACCTCAGCCATCTTGTCCCGGACCTCGACGGCGAGTCGCTCCAACGTTGACTGCGCAACCGCGAGCGGTCGGGCCAGATCAGCGGCCGTTTCGGCCGCGGCGGCCTCCAAACGCGCGAGCGCGGCGGCGGACTTCGCCGCTTCGAAGTTGGCCACCTGGCCACCGAGACGGTGGGCCAGCAGTTTGAGCTGCGTCCGATCGCGGCGCCGTCCGAGCGCGGCGAGCTCGCCCCTTTGAGCGGACAATTCCCGGGACAAAACCTGCAGAAGCCGCACGGCCATCGCTTCATCGCCTCCAAGGCGTTCGACGGCGAATGCCCAGTTCAAGTCGTCCTCCTCGTCGGCTCCCGGTTTCAAGTCATCGGGCTCGGGCATTGGTTCGGACTGAACGCTTTGCTCATCGGCCGTGCAGTCATTGACTGCTGCCGCAACGACCGTCTGCAATTTCCGCGGCGTAAACGGCTTGACCAGCATGGCATCGCACTCGCTCGCTCGTCCCTTTCCGGCCGTATCGGGCCCGGCATGAGCCGTGCACACGACGATTCCCATTCGTGGGGTCCCGAGGCTTCGTTCGCGCTCGCGCACCGATCGGATGACGTCCCATCCTGTCGTGTCGGGCAGGCCAATGTCGACGACGGCGGCGTCCCATTCCTTAGCTGCCAGGAGCAGCGCTGCTTCGCGGCCATCGCGCGCCGCCTCAACATAGTGTCCGACGGCCTCGAGAGATTCCCGCGCCAGCAACTGATTGACCGGAGAATCCTCGACGATAAGCACCCGAAGGGGCGGCGCCGACAGGGGCTGGCGCCCGCCGGCCCAATCCACCACCTGGACATTCACCGGGTCAGCGGCGGAAGCTGGGCGAAGGGGCAAGTCGAATTGGAATTTGCTTCCGGCGCCGGGCGTGCTCTCGACGGTAATGACGCCGCCCATGAGCGACGCGAGTTTCGAAGAGATGGCCAGCCCGAGCCCAACGCCTCCGCCGGCTTGGCCGGCCCGGTCGTCCACCTGGTAAAAATGCTCGAAGATTCGACGCTGATCTTCGGCCGAGATGCCCATCCCGGAGTCGCTCACCGTAAACTTCAGCATGTCGCCCCGGTCCGTTGCGGCAGTACGTTCACATGACAAGGAAACGTGTCCCGTGGAAGTAAATTTGACCGCATTGCTCAGCAAATTCACGAGCACTTGCCGCAGCCGCAACTCGTCGCCGATGATCGCCGCGGGCGCATCGCGCGCAATCTCAACGCGCAGGTCGAGTCCCTTTTCTTCGGCCGCTGGGAGCAGCAGCCCGGCAGCGCCGCGCACCAGCCTGGCGACCTCGACGGTTTCTTCTTCGAGTCGCAATTGATTGGCGTCGACGCGCGACACGTCGATCAGATCGTTGAGCAACAGCAGCAGGGACTTCGAAGCCTCGGCCACGGTTTGGAGATAGACGGCGCGCTTCGTCGGCGATTCCGTCGTGCGGGCCAGATCCGTCATGCCAATGATGGCGTTTAGGGGAGTGCGCAGCTCATGGCTCACATTGGCCAAGAACCGAGTTTTCGCCTCGTTGGCGGCGCGGGCCTCGTCCCGCGAGCGCTTCAACTCGCGCCGCGTGCGCCGCAAGCGAGCAATGGCGTGGGCGAGCCGTCGCACTGCTGGGCGAAAGACGAAGGCGCCCTCGACGAGCAGCACGGCAAGCGTCAACGCCACGAGCAACCATTCAATTGCGCGCAGCCGCGCCACGCGCGCATGGGCCTCGCTGTCGTACTGGAATACGATCGCGTCCATGCCTGCCAGAAAGGACGCCTCGTGTTCCAGGACGCGTTGCAACGGAGCCTCCATGACCGCCAATTCCTCGTCCGTTGGCGTGCCTCGCGGAGCGATCGCGAACAATTGTTCCATCCCGGCGGCGATCTCTTGGAACTCATCGTCCACCTGGGCGAACATTCGCAGGACGGCGGCGCTGTTGCGTCCTGGTAGGCCCAGCTCCTCGTCGCCGCGCTGCAAGCCCAGATGGCACCGCCGCCACAACGCGAGAATCTCGGGCTCCGTGTCCAGTAGCTCGCGCCGGCGCTCACCCGTCGTCGACGGCGAGGAGAGCAACAGCGCCGTTTTGGCTAGCCGCTGGCTGAACATCCGCTGCCGGCCGGCAATGTTGATGACGCGCGAGTCGCTCATCGGCCGCCAGAGTTGCATTTGAACAACGCCTTGCCCGACCAGCGCTAGAAGCGCGACGGCGCTCAAGGCGGCGATGTATAGGGAGGTCAGCCGACGCGTGGGATTTCGCGGCCCCTGCGAGGCGGTCGTTCTTCGAATCGCGCTCCACATTGCCGATCCCCTTAGCCCTCATTCCTGTGAAATCGTTCTGCGTCGCTGCCGGCCGACCCGCCCGATCCCAAAGCCCTCAGCTTCTTGCGCAGGCTGGCCCGCGTGATCCCCAGAATTCGTGCTGCTTGGGCCTGATTGCCACCGGTGTAACCGAGGACGCGGGACAGCAGTTTGCGATCAGTTTCGTTGATTGCTTCGGCGTACAATTCGTCGCACCCCGCCTCGATGCGCAGGTCGGCGAACGCCTCCCAGTCGGTGATGACGTGAGTCCGATCGCCCCCGGCCGCCTGCTCCAAAAGCGGTTCCCGATTCAGCGCTTCGCTCAGGTAGTCCGAGAGGATGACGTTCCCCTTGGCCTCGACAAGCGACCGATCAAGTACGCTTTGCAATTCATCAATATTTCCCGGCCAGGTATGCCTACTGAGCACCTGCATGGCCGCGTCGGAAATGCGCGGGCGCGGGCCCGAACGCCCCGATTCGCACAGCCGTTGGGCCAGGAGCTGTTCGATCAGCAGAGGCAAATCGCCGTGACGCAGGCGGAGCGGTGGCAAAGAAATTGTGAACGAACTCAGCAAATAATAGACGTCGGGGCGCATCCGCCCCGTCCGTACCAGCGACTCCAGGTCCTGGCTACTCGTGGCGATAAGCCGACAGGCGACGGGGATGCTGACGCTGCGTGCAGGACGATCGAACCGACGTTCGCGCAGCACCTGCAACAATCGACTCTGGGCCGGTAGCGGCAACGCGCCGACTTCCTGGAGTACAAGCGTGCCGGACCCGGCTATCTCGAAACCGCCGGGAATGCTTGCCGCCGACGTCGGTCCTTCGCGTCCGAATAATTGGGTCTCGATGCGCTCATCGTCGAACGCCGGACAGTGCACTTTGTGCAGCGTGCCCGCAGCGTAGTGGGAGTTCTGATGAATCGTGCGGGCGACGGTTTCCTTGCCCGTACCGTGTTCGCCGCGGATGAGCACCGGCGAATCTTGCAGGGCCACTTTGCCGATGGACTTGAAGACGGCTTGCATCCGCGAGCATTCGCCCACCAGCACATCGGGACCGCCAAGACGCGCCGCGAATTCGGAACCTTCGTCAGCTGGCGCCGCCAACAGGCGACGCAATTCCAGTGCGCGTTCAAGCTGCATGCGCAGCTTGGCAGGATCGATGGGCTTGGGCAGATAATCGAAGGCCCGCAGCTTCATCGCTTCGATGGCCGTCGCGCCGGTGCCACGAGCGGTGATGAACACCACGAGCGCATCGGGGTCGATTTCGCGGAGCTGACGCAGCACCTCAATGCCCAGGGCGTCCGGCAGATAGTTATCGAGGACGACGACCTGGGGGCGAAGGCGACGAACAAGCTCCAATCCGGAGCGCGCAGTGCTGGCCGCCGCAACCTTCGCTCCGAGCTGATCGGCCGCCTTCTCGACGATAAGCAGCGCCATGGGGTCGTCATCAATGACGACAATCGTTGGTTCGTTGTCGGACCCTGCGATGGATGGCGCCTTTCTGTGCTCGTCGCCCAGACAAAGTTCAAGGGAGCAGTGAGCTCCTTGGATCAGTGAGGCGTCCATATTTCACTTTCGCAAACCCTGTGCCGTAGAGGTCTTAGGCGCACAGCCCGCATCCTCCCGCAGTTTCATGAGTTTCGTCCAGGTGAGATACCACAGCCGTGGGCGACATCTGCCCATCCCAACTGCGGCGACTGCTCGATTGCCGGGCAAGGCATTGAATCATGCCGGGACCGAAGCGTGCGGTGATTCGCCGGTGGTCATTTTATTGTCTACGCAGGACTGCTTGTGTCCAATAAACCTGGCCGATTGCGCGAATCTGTATCGGTCGTAGTGCTTATTCTGCGGGCAATAGCGGGATTATTTATCGATTGTGCCGACTCCGATGAACTCAATGCCACGAACGCTCGGCAAGGCGGCAACAGAGCGGATTTCGGGGGGCGCGTCTACGTCGCAATCACCGGATCCGATCCGCGGCGACACTTAAACAATTTTCGGTACTAAGGGAGTCGATCGATGTTGCCTCGGATCTCGCTAACACCTCTTTGGGCCTTGTATTTCGCCAGCACGGCGGCGGTCTTGGCCGCGACGCCGGTCGCGGCCGCCGATAACGGTTCCGCCGCTTCCTGGGGCGAGGGCTTGCTCGCTGCGGAATCGACGTGGGTCGAGGACGCGGCGCCGGAGTCCGTTCTGCCGGTCGACTGCGAAGAACCCGCCTGCGGCGACGCCGTTGCATGCGGCGACGAAGTCGGGTGCGGCACGGCTGCCGGCGCCAAGGCCGCGGCGGCCAAGCCGAATCCGTGCGCGGTCTCACACAAGCCGCTTTTCTACGCCAACGACTTCAGCTATCTCAAGGATCCCAAGTACAAAGGCCACTGCCTGGGCGACTCGCTAAAACTGCTCCCCGTGGCCGGCGGCGACCTGGGGACCATCGACTTCGGCGGGCAGTTGCGGACCCGTTATCACCACGAAGAGGGGATGGGCCAGGACGTCGCCGGCCCCGGCGTCAATCGCTTTCAAGGCACGCAGCACGACATCTTTCTTACGCGGTTGCGTCTTTACACGAATTGGAAGGTGAGCGATGACGTCCGCTTCTTTTGTGAAGGCATCTTCGCAGACGTCTCTGACGACGAGGGCACCTATTTGCCGCGACCCATCGATCGCAACTACGGCGACTTCCTTAATCTGTTCGTCGACGTGAAGCTCACCGATAGCTTGACCGCTCGCGTAGGTCGGCAGGAGCTGCTCTACGGAAACCAGCGTTTGATCTCGCCGTTGGACTGGGCCAACACCCGCCGCACGTTCGAGGGCGCCAAGCTCATGTACAAGGACGACAAGCTCGCCACCGACGTGTTTTACACCTACTTCGTCCCCGTCGACGCCAACGACCTCGACGAATCCGACTACGACCAGGCGTTCTACGGCTGCTACAACACGTACACAATAAGCGAAGGCTTCACCGTCGACGCCTACTATATCGGCTACGACAACCAGAACACGGGCGGCCCCGCCGGCCAGCGCGACTTCTCGCTCCACACGTTTGGCGCCCGCGTCAATGGTCCGATCAACGACAACTGGTTGTTCGAGATGGAAGGCGGCCCGCAGATCGGCCGGCAGAGCGGACTCGGCCTCGATCAGGAAGCCATGTTCTGCACAGCCGGCATCGGCCGCAAGCTCGCGGACGTATTGCCGTGGTCCCCCGTCCTCTGGTGCAACTACGACTACGCCTCGGGCAACAACGTCGGCGGCGACTTCAACCGCTTCAACGACCTGTTCCCGCTCGGGCACAAGTACTTCGGCTTCATCGACGCGACATTGCGGCAAAACATCGAATCGCCGAACTTGCTGCTCACGATGGCGCCGCACAAGAAGTTAAACATTCTGTGCTGGTACTGGCATTTCATGGCGAACCAAGAAAACGACATCGTGCCGTCGATCGGCGGCACCCCGCCGCAGAGCACTGCCAGCAAGGACTGGGGCGACGAGCTGGATTTGATCGGCACGTACGCGATCGGCCCGCGATCAAATGTGTTGCTGGGCTACTCCCACTTCTGGCGAGGCAACAAGATCCTCGCCCCCGCGGACGCCGACTTCACCTACGTCCAGTGGGAGTTGAACTTTTAGCCCGTCTCGAAGTCCGGTTGCAGTGAAAGTTCCCGAAGGCGTGCGGCGTCAGGCACAACCTGCGCCGCGCGCCGATTTCGCCCCATCGAGAGGCGCAAAGTCGCCGCAACGCTCATCCTCGTACTGATTCCTAAGGGCTCGAACGGCCCACGCCTCGCGCGAGCGCGCCTGTGCAAACCCTCTTTTCGTGGCTGAGCAGTTCGCCTTCCACAAGCCTGGCAAGTAACGCCTCACAGTTGACCTCGATCACTGGTTGATGGCATCGCCGACTTGAGAAGTGAAGGGCTCGTGCTGAGAGCTTCCTTCCCGTCGTCCGCCGCGGATGAGGCCGTTCGACGGCGCGCCGATCCGAAAACCCGACTCGGCGTGATGAATTGGCGCCACCTTACGCGTCACGACGAGATTTTCCATGAAACTGCCAATCGAAAAAGTCAATCGTCGCCGAATCGTGGGGACAAAATGGGGACAGCATTGGCCACGTTACTCTGCGTAGATACAATGCAACTGCCACGTCGCTCGTTCGTCATCTCATTTCCGGAGAGGACTTTCCAACGCAAATGCAACGCGAGGCAATCTAAAAGAAACGTCGGAAGGCCCGGACTCGAAATCCAGTGCCCGCAAGGGCGTGGGGGTTCAAGTCCCCCCTCCGGTAGTTCTAGAGCGACATGAATTCGATTTTGCTCGCCTCGGCGATCTACCTCATCTCGGCCATCGCAGTTCTCTGGACTGCCGGCGCCATTTACTACGATGTTGCGCGCGCCTCGAGAGCAGGGACCGTGCTCGCCGTTGCGTGGGTCGTGCTGGCCCTGGCGGCATTGATACTCTGGCAGCCGGTTTGGAAACCGTTCTTGTGCCTCGTGCTTTTCGAGGGCGTGTTCCTAACGTGGTGGCTGTCCCAACGGCCGTCGCACGACAGAGATTGGAACGCGAATTTTTCGCAACTGCCATCCGTCGCCGTCGAAGGCGACTGGGTCACGATCGAGAACGTTCGCAATACCGAGTATCGATCCCTCGCAGACAACACGCCGCGGTTCGAGACGCGCCGCTACCAACTCTCCAATCTCCGGGGCATCGATTTGCTGTTTCTGAATTGGGGCTCGCCCTGGATGTCCCACCCGATGTTCGTGTTTGATTTTGGCGTCGACGGCCGCGTGTGCATTTCGATCGAGATTCGCTACCGCGCCGGCCAAAAATTCAGCGTGCTTCGCAGCCTCTACCGCCGGCAGGAGCTCATGTTTGTCGTCACCGACGAGCGCGATGCGATCTTGCGCCGGACGAAGTGCATGCCAAACCACAACATGTACCTCTATCACATGGACTCGGACGCTGTGGTGTTGCGACGCTTTTTCTTCGCGTACGCGACCGGCATCAACTCCTTGGTCGACCATCCGCGGTGGTATCACGGAATCACCGCCAATTGCACGACGAGCATTTACGCCCTCGTACGCGGCTACATCAAGTGGGACTGGCGGCTGCTCGTCAACGGCTCGCTCGATCGCCTAATGTACGACCACAAATGGCTCGACCAGCACTTGCCGTTTGAAGAACTGAAGCAGCAAAGCTGGGTGAACGAAGTAGCGAATGCCGCGCCGGCGGACGATTTCAGCAACTACATCCGGCAGCATCTTCCGGGTTACCAGGTTGCATCGCCCTAGATCTCTCGTAGGGAGTTCTCATGGCCCAGCCGACGCGCGACATTTTCGTCCATATCATTCGCACGTTCGTCCTGGTCGCAGTGCTGACCGCCATTCTTTGGGGCCTCTTTTATGCCTGCTTCTTTTTCAGGTTGCCCATCCCCATTGTCGTTGGGGTGATTGTCCTGTACATGGCGGCAATCGTATTCGGCACGGCGCGATGGCACGCGTATTGGGCGCCCATCGCCAAGCAGGTCGCGCGAATTCCCTGGCAGCGAGACGACGGCGTCGCTATGGAAACGATCATCGAGGTCGCCATCGTGCACAGGGGCCCCGCCTGGGGGACTTACCGGGCGTCGATCTACCAGCAAGAGCCCCGAAAGCGACTCAAGCGCATCATGATCGGCGACGAGGTCAAGTTTCTCGGCATGCACGGCGCCAGGCTGTGGTTCTACCTGGCTGACAAGTTTCATGCCCGCCGCGACGGCCTCGTTGCCATGAATCCGCAAACCGGCGAGTGGGTTTACCACGTGCCGCAGGCGGAGCTGGAATTCGTTGATCGCGTCGCCAACCGCCGCGGCGTAATCGACGTCCTGCATCGCGGCGCGGCAAAGAGGATCGACTTGAACGACGAGGCGCCGGTGAGGTAAGCGATCACTGATTCCGCGATCACGACGTCGCCGCCAGGCGCTGCGTCTCGATCGCCCACGCTGGTGTTTCCTGCAGGTACGCCATCACGTACTTGCGGCGGGTGAAGTAATAGAGGGCGTTCAGGCCCTGCACGATGAGCGTCAGGACAATCACGGTCGGGTAGAGAATGAGTATCACCAGCCGGTAAAGCCAGTCGATGGTAAAGTGTTCGCCCACCAGTTCGCGCAGCTCGGGGTTCGATCTGAGCTCCGCTTCCATGGGCCCCTCGCCGGTGAGGCCGCTCCAAAGCATCCATCCGCAGTAGGCGGAGACGAGGGCCACCAGCGCGAGTTGATTCCACCCCAGCATCGTCGCCGCGGCCGGGTCGAGGGCGAGCAAGCCGCGCCGGCCGTGCAGCTCGTTGTACGCCACCACGGCCAGCGCGGCCGTGACCAGCGCGCCGACATGGCTGTAGCTGACTAGCGTGAACAGCGCGGACGACGCCGCGATCACGCCCATTGTCCAGCCGTTAAACGCCGCGATGCGGGCCGCCTTCAGGATCGGCTTGGCGCGCGTCTTGGCGAGCGTAAGCTCGCGGCGCGCCTCCGGCGCGAGTGCTCCCGACGGCGAGTTGGCGAGTGGCGCCGCAAGCACGGGGCGAAGTCCTTGGCAAATGGTAGCGAAAATGGTCCGTCGCAATTGTACGTCGCGGACCGGCCTCCCAAGCCCCGAATTGTTCGCCCTGAACACAAGCGCCGAGAAATCCCCGTTTTGCCGGTCCCATTTATCGGGTGGAACAACCGTCCCCCGCTCGACTCCGCCGCCTCCGCCGGGCACAATTGGCTCGGCCAAAGCTCGCTCGCCGCGCGTCTGCGGCCAGCCTGCGTGGCCGGTCTCGTCCCCCCTGTCGCACGAACTTCCATGAAACTTGTCGCCCCCCTTCTGCCGCGCGCCTCTCGAGCGTGCGCGGTCATGCTCCCAGTACTCGCGG
>JANOIK010001267.1:0-12636 GCA_031407585.1 Planctomycetota bacterium
ATCGGCACGTTCGTGGGCGAAACGATGTCGCTGCTACTGTCTCGCGAGAGCGTTTTTCCGCTATAATGGGCGGATGAACGCGACCTTCGCTTGTCCCTCGTGCGAGGCCCCGGTGCGGCAGCATTTCGATGCGTCGACCTCCGCGCTGGCGTGCACTCACTGCGGGCAGGAAGTTCGCTTCCCGGCGGGGAGCATTGATGGGCAGCGCGTGAAGCGGTGCCTGGTGTGCCCCAGTACCGACCTGTTCGTGCGTAAAGATTTTCCGCAGCGCGTCGGCGTGCTCATCGTGGCGATCGGCATCATCGGCAGCTCGATCGCCTGGGGTTACGGAAACCTGCCGTGGACGTTCGGCGTGCTCTTCGCCACGGCGCTCGCGGATCTCGCGCTGTTCGCGGTCGTCGGCAGCGCCCTAATGTGCTACCGCTGCGGGGCCCAGTACCGCGGCACGGAGGCGATGGACGCCCACGGGCAGTTCAACCTCGAGACGCACGAGAAGCACCGGCAGATGCAGGCGCGGTTGGGGAAGGCGTAGGATTCACCACAGAGGGCACAGAGTGCACAGAGAAGGAAAGAAGAAAAGAGAAAAAAGGTCTCATCGCGTGGAATATCCTCAAGGCAAATTACCTTTCTCCCTCTCGGATACTGGCGGGCATCGATTTTAGTGCGGCTCGAAGTGCAAGTCTTGTATTTCCTCTGTGTTCTCTGTGCCCTCTGTGGTGAGTCCGAAATCCTCAAGCCGCACCGCCGATGGACGCTGAACAACATCGCATTGAAGAAGACCTGCGCGGGCAGATCGAGGGGGACGTCCACTGCGATGACTTGTTCACGCAGATGTACGCCAGCGATGCGAGCATTTTTGAGCTGGCGCCGCTCGGCGTGGTGCGCCCGCGCACGCGCGAGGACGTTTCGGCGGTCGTGCGGTACGCGTCGTCGCGGGGGATGCCGATCTTCGCCCGCGGGGCGGGGACCGGGCTGGCGGGCGATTCGCTCGGACGCGGCCTGGTGATCGATTTCTCGCGGCACCTGCGCCGCATTCTGTCGATCGGCGACGACACGGTGACCGTGCAGCCCGGCGTCGTGCTCGGGCAGCTCAACGATCGGCTCCGAAAGATCGGACGGCAGTTCGGCCCCGACCCAGCGGCCGAGCAAGTCACCACGATGGGCAGCGTCGTGGCGCTCGACGCCTCGGGCAGCCACTGGCCGGCGTACGGCTCCGCGCGGGGGCACGTGCGCGAGTTGGAGGTGGTGCTGGCCGACGGGCAGTTCGTGCGGCTGTCAAAGCACCGACTCGCGGAGGGCGCCGTGACGCGGGAGGAGAACGCCGCGGCGTACCTGGCGGCGGGCGTCGACGAAATCACCCGGCACCATCGGCCGAGCATCGACGGGCGCACGGTGCGGAGCCTGGTCGACCGCAGCGGGTACCGATTGCACGATCTCGCGACCGACGACGGCATCGACCTCGCGCGGTTGATCGTGGGGAGCGAAGGCACGCTGGCGCTCGTGACCGAGGCGACGTTCGACACGGTGCCGCTGCCGAGCCACGTGGCGTGCATGCTGCTGTTCTTCGCATCGCTGGACGATGCCGCGGCCGCTGCGGCGCGGCTGTCGGAAACGCGGCTGCGGGCATGCGATCTCATGGACCGCCGGCACCTGAGCCTCGCCCGCGAGAGCGATCCGCGATACGAGTTTCTCATTCCCGCCGATGCCGAGGCGGTGCTGCTGGTCGAGCGCGAGGGCGACACGGCGGAGGCAGCTCGCGACGCGGTGCTCGAGGTCGAGGACCTTGTGGTGCACCGACTGAAGCTGGCGACGGCGGCTTACACGGCGGTCGACGCCGACGACCAGGACCTGGTGTGGCACCTGGCGCGGCGGTACGTACCGACGCTCTATCGGCTGCGGGGGACGACGCGGCCGGCGCCGTACGTCGAGGACATCGCCGTGCCGCCGACGGAGCTTCCGGGGTTCCTGCGGCAGGCGCTCGAGGCGCTGCAGCGGCGGCAGATTACGGCGTCGATCTTTGGGCACGCGGCCCACGGACAGTTGCACATTCGGCCGTTCGTGGATCTCGCAAGTGAGGCCGACGTCGCGAATTTGCGGACGCTGGCCGAGGAACTTTACGAGGCTGTGTGGAGCGTGGGCGGCACGATCAGCGGGGAACACGCCGAGGGCTTCAGCCGCACGCCGTTCGTCGAACGGCAGCACGGGCCGCTGATGGCGGCGTTTCGCGACGTGAAGCGGCTGTTCGACCCGCAGGGGATTTTGAACCCCGGCAAGAAAATTCCGTTGGAGGGCGTGCAAACGACGGCCCCGTTGCGGCGGATCACGTATCCGCTGTTGGAGCGGCTGAACGCCGGCGGCGAAATGCTCGCTGGGCAAGGGGAGGGGCCCGCGCCCGCCGCGCAGTCCGCGCTGGCCAAGTCCACCGACGGGCCGCTCATCGCACTCGAGCTTGCGTGGACGCCCGAGGAAATGACCTACGCCGCGCGGATGTGCAACGGCTGCGGCCAATGCCGCACGCAGAGCGTCGACGCGCGGATGTGCCCCACGTTTCGGCCGTCGCCCCGGGAGGAAGCTTCGCCGCGTTCCAAGGCGAACTTGGCGCGCGGCCTCCTCACCGGCGCCCTGCCGGCGAGCGTGGTCGTCGACAAGAAGTTCAAAGAGATTCTCGACCTGTGCGTCCACTGCCACATGTGCCGGCTGGAGTGCCCGGCGAACGTGGACATCCCGAAGCTCATGTCTGAGGCGAAGGCGGCGTACGTGGCCACGAACGGGCTGGACTACCACGAGTGGGCGGCGACGCGCATCAACTATCTGTGCTCGCTGGCCGCCAAGGCGCCGCGGGTGGCGAACTGGGCCGTGGGAAACCGCGCGGCGCGGTGGCTTATGGAGAAGACGCTCGGCATCGCCCAGGGGCGGAAGTTGCCGCGGTTCAACAAGCGGCCATTTTTGAGCTCGGGCACGCAGCTGCGGCTCGCGCGCTCGCAGCGAAACGCCGGGGACAAGGTGCTGCTGTTTGTCGACACGTACGCCAATTACTGCGACGACCAGCTTGCGAAGGCGCTGGTCGCGGTGCTGGAGCACAACGGCGTCGCCGTGCACGTGCCGCAGCGGCAGCTCGAGAGTGGCATGCCCATGATCTCGCAGGGCGTGCTCGGGCCGGCGCGCCAGATCGCGGAGAAGAATGTCGGCATGCTGGTCGAGGCGGTGCGGCACGGTTACACGGTCGTGTCGACGGAGCCGGCGGCCGTCCTCGCCCTCACCCGCGAGTACCGCCATCTGCTCGGCGACGACGAGGACGCGGCGCTCGTGGCCGAGAACTCGATGGAGGCGTGCAACTACCTGTGGCGGCTCCACCAGCAGGGCAAGCTGCAGCTCGACTTCAGCCCGCTGGACATGGTCGTGGGCTATCACGCCCCGTGCCACGTGAAGGCGCTCGAATCGGGGCTGCCCGCGGTCAATCTGCTGGGACTCATTCCCGGGCTGCGCGTGCGGCACGTCGACAAAGGCTGCAGCGGCATGGCCGGCACCTACGGATTTCAGCGGAAGAACTACCGCACGAGCCTCCGCATCGGATTGCCGCTCATCACCGAGCTGCGCACCGCGGGGTTCCAGGCCTCGGCGAGCGAGTGCAGCACCTGCCGAATTCAGATGGAGCAGGGCGCCGGGCTGCCGACGCTGCACCCCGTGAAGCTGCTGGCGCTCGCGTACCGGCTGATGCCGGAGCTGCGCGACTTGCTCAATCGGCCGGGTGAGAGCTTAATAGTGGGATGAGAGTCGCGGTGAAACTGTTTGCGGCGGGTCGGGAGCTCGCGGGCGCGAGCGAAGCGGTCGTCGAGGTCGACGACGCGGCGTGCGTGGCCGACGTGCGGCGAGCGCTCGCCGGGCAGTTCGCGGCGCTGGCACCGCTGGCGGGCCGATCGCTCATGGCGGTGAACGCCGAGTATGCGAACGACGCGACGCGGGTGTCGCCGGGCGACGAGGTCGCGCTGATTCCCCCAGTGAGCGGCGGATGATCGAACTGACCAACTCGCCGATCGACGTCACCGCGATGATCGCCCGGGCGCAGCAGCCCGCGGCGGGGGCGGTCGTGGCGTTTCTGGGCATCTCGCGGCAGTTTACGGGCGAGATGGAGACGGTCGAGCTGAGCTATGAAGCGTATCATGAGATGGCGGAGCGCGAGTTGGCGCGGCTCGAGGCGGAAGCCCGCGGGCGGTGGGATCTGGTCGAATGCGCGATCGTGCATCGCTTGGGCGTCGTGCCGATCAGCGAGGCGAGCGTCGCAGTGGTGGTGAGCAGCCCGCACCGGGACGCGGCGTTCGAGGCGGGGCGGTGGCTGATCGATTCCCTGAAAGCGTCGACGCCGATTTGGAAGCAGGAACGGTGGACGAGCGGCGCGACCGAGTGGGTGCATCCGGCAACATGAGTGACGAAGTTTCCACCACGGGCCTGGTCGACTCCTTCGGGCGCCGGCACACGAGCCTGCGCATCAGCGTCACCGATCGCTGCAACATTCGTTGCTTCTATTGCATGCCGAACGAGGGCGTCGTGTTTCGGCGGCGCGAAGAGCTGCTCACGTTCGAGGAAATCGAGCGGCTCGTGCAGGCGCTCGTGCCGCTCGGCATTCGCAAGCTGCGGCTCACCGGCGGCGAGCCGCTGGTGCGCAGCGACTTGCACCTGCTGGTGAGCAAGCTCGCCGCGATTCGCGGGATCGAGGATCTCGCGCTCACCACCAACGGCATGTTGCTCGAGGAGCAGGCGGGCGCGTTGCGGGCGGCGGGGCTGCGGCGGATTAACATCAGCCTCGACGCGCTGAGCGAGGAGGTGTTCCAGCAAATCTCGCGGCGGCCGGGGCTCGATCGCGTGCTCGCCGGCGTCGCGGCGGCGCAGCGCGTCGGGTTCGAGGAGATTCGGCTCAACGCGGTCGCCATGCGGGGGATCACCGAAGACGAGATCGTGCCGCTCGTTCGCTTCGCTCGCGAGCGCGACCTGACGCTGCGGTTCATCGAGTTCATGCCCCTGGACGCCGAGCAGCACTGGACCGAGGCGGACGTGCTGACCGGCCGCGAGTTGCTGCGGCGGGTTGAAGTGGAGTTCGGTCCACTCGAAGCCGCGGACCGCGACGATCCGAGCCAGCCGGCGATGGACTACCGATTTGCCGACGGGCGCGGGGCGCTGGGGTTCATCAATTCCGTGAGCGAGCCGTTCTGCGAAGGCTGCAACCGCCTGCGGCTCACGGCCGAAGGGCAGCTTCGCAATTGCTTGTTCTCGACGGTGGAGTGGGACGCACGCGCGGTGCTTCGCGGCGGCGGTTCGGACGACGAATTGCGCGAGCTTGTCCGCGCGTGCGTTGCGGCCAAGGCCGCGGCGCATGGCATCGGCACGGCGGACTTTCTTCGGCCCCAACGGGCGATGTACCAGATCGGCGGGTGAGCGTGGCGCGGATTTATCTCGACAACGCGGCGACCAGTTGGCCCAAGCCGGAATGCGTCTACGACGCGGCCGACCTGTACCTGCGCGACAATGGCGCCCCCGGCGGCCGGGGCGGTTATGCCGAGGCGCTCGAGGCCAACCAAATCATCGAGCGTGCGCGGCGCGGCGTGGCACGGCTCATCGGGGCCGCCGATCCGCGGCAGGTCGTGGTCACGTTCAGCGGCACCGATTCGCTCAACCTGGCGATTCGCGGCGTGGTGCGGCCCGGCGACCACGTGGTGACGACCGTGTGCGAGCACAACTCCGTGCTGCGGCCGCTGCGGGCGCTCACCGATGCCGCGGGCGTCGAAGTGACCTACGTGCCGTGCGATGCCGCCGGATTCGTTTCGCCCGACGACGTGCGTGCAGCGTTGCGGCCGCAGACGCGGCTCGTGTCGGTGGTTCATGCGTCGAATGTCACGGGCGCGATTCAGCCGATCGCGGAGATCGGCGCTCTCGCGCGAAAGCACGGCGCTCTGTTCCTGGTCGATGCGGCCCAATCGCTCGGCCATGTGCCGATCGACGTTGCACAGTTCGACGTCGACCTGCTCGCGGCGCCGGGTCACAAGGGACTGCTCGGCCCGCTGGGCGTCGGCGTGTTGTACATTCGCCTCGGAATCGAGCGGCAGATGGAGCCGCTGCGGTTCGGCGGCACGGGCACCCAAAGCGACGAAGATCGCCAACCGGCGGAACTGCCGGAAAAGTTCGAGGCCGGCAATCACAATCTGCCGGGGCTGGCCGGCCTGGCCGCGGCGACGGCCTGGATGGCGGAGCAGTCGGTCGAGACGATCGACGCGCGGCATCGCTCGCTCACCGAGCGGCTGCTGAGCGAGTTGCGGCAGCTCGATGGAATTACGATCCACGGTCCGCAGACCGCCGACGGCCGCACGAGCGTGGTCAGCGTCACGCTTGCCGGGTATGATCCGCAGGAAGTCGCGGCGCTGCTCGAGGCGTCGCACGGCATTCAGTGTCGCGCCGGATTGCACTGCGCTCCGCGAATGCACGACGCACTCGGCACGGCGGTCGGCGGCGGAACCGTGCGGCTGAGCCCGGGCTATTTTACCACCGAGGAAGACATCGACGCGGTCGTCGCCGCGTTGCAGGACGCGGCGAGTTTCGCAATGAAATAGCGCGTCACGTGCAATCGGGGTGGCACGCCCTAAGGTCCTCCGCAGGGCGTGGCGAATCACAAATCAACGCAACCACGCCCTGCGGAGGACCTTGGGCGTGCCACACCGACGGAGCGGACACGATGGCTTCTGGTGAAACTCCCACCGCTGGAGAGCCCTGGTACGCTGAGGGCCTGAAGTTTCAATGCACCGGCTGCGGCGACTGCTGCACCGGCTCGCCGGGCTACGTGTGGGTCAATCAGGCCGAGATCAATGCCCTGGCGACGCGGCTCGCCATGACGCCCGCCGAGTTCGAGCGGAAGTACGTGCGGGACGTCGGCGTTCGCCGCACCCTCAAGGAGCGCCGCAACTACGACTGCGTGTTTCTCGACGCCGAGACGCGGAAGTGCACCGTGTACGAAGACCGCCCCCGGCAGTGCCGCACCTGGCCGTTCTGGAACTCGACCGTGCGGACGCCCGAGGCGTGGCAGCACACGTGCGAGGTGTGCCCGGGCAGCGGTAGGGGGAAGCTGTACTCGATCGAGGTGATCGAAGAGCAGCGCGGGGTGATCAATATCTAGGGCGTGCCACCCCAAGTCGGATCCTCGCCGGCACAGTCGCAGCCATGCTATCGCCGCCGCGGTCGACTTTGCGGATTAGTTGGATTTTTCCGCCCCGGGGCGCCGAAACTACCTCACAGCCCCCCAAGCGGCGTGGTGCTCCCACCCGGAGTGCGCGACGCTTGCTGGGCCCGACCGCCGATCTTTGACAACTTGCCAAGCCAGCCTTAAAACGCCCTAACTGCCGGGCGGCGTGTCGCCGTAAGTCCAATCGGCCGATTTGCCGCCATTGTACGCAGGGGCGTCCCTTTCTTGACACTAATGCTTGCGCCAATTACACTTGGAGCGAGTGAACGACCTTTGCCACTCGTGGTCGTCCGGCGCCGCCCTTGGGGCGCGGCGAACCTTGTCTTAGGGGACTTGCGTCGTGACCAAGAAAGAGATCGTCAAGACTATCTCGGACGAGATCGGTCTCACTCAGCTCAAAACGAAGGAGATCGTCCAGAAGACTTTCGACGCCATCGTCGAGACGCTTGTGGAGGATCACCGCATCGAGCTTCGCAACTTCGGCGTGTTCGAAGTGAAGCGCCGGGCCGCTCGCAAGGCGCGGAACCCGCGAACCGGTGAGAAAGTCTTTGTGCCCGAGAAATTTGTGGTCACGTTCAAGCCGGGAAAGGAAATGGAGGAGCGGGTCCGCGAGATGGAGGATCGGGCCAACGAAGCGGCTCGACGGGAGGCCCTGGGGGCCAACCATACGGCCGCCGCGCCGACTCCGGCGCCGCCCGTTGCTCGCCAAACCTATGACCCGCCAACGAGTTACGAATCAGGGCACGGTTGATCGCGATTGCCGCTCGCCTAGCGAAGCGCCGCGATTCTGTGCCAGCGGCGCCTGCATCCGAGCCAAACCACGATTGCGACGCGGTCGCGACGATCCCCGTAACGCGACCGCCGCGACGCGATCTTCACGATTCACTCTCGGCGCAACTCGTTTGCGTCCCTAGTATTCCGCTCGCGCTGCGGACCCGATCTGCCGCGGCCAACAAACCAACTCATCGAATTGCATGGCGGCCGCTTCCGAAGCGCCGCAGGCCTGGCTTGGCCGACAACGAATAGACAGGAAGTCACTGGCGGCGAGTCGCATGGACTCGCGCTGCCAGTACGGATTGAGAGCTCAAGGAGGAGCTACGCACATGCGCAAATGGCTTCTAACGATCGTGACGGCGTGCTCCCTGGCGAGCACGACCGGGTGCCTGGTGCCCATGTACTCGGCCGATCCCTCGCGGCGGGCGCAGCAGTTGTTCTACACGTCGGAGAACCTGCGGGCGCTGCTCGACGAATGGGAGCGCGCGTGGTTCCTCGACATGCCGACGCACCTGACGCCGCATAGCACGCACGGCGGCATCATCTAAGCGGCGCCGTGACTTCGCCCGCGGGCGGATAAGCGGCAAGCGTATACAGCGGGGCTGCGCCTACAGAGGCGCGGCCCCGCTTTTTTGTTGGCGGTTGGGCGGGGTTTCTCCGCCAATTGCGTGAGGCGGCGCCGAGAAGCTAGAACAGGGTGGCGCCCTTGGCCGGCGCCGGCAAACTCCCTCTCGCGTGACGCGTGCCTTGACTCACAGCCCTGTCTCACCCGTGGATCCCTCGCGCGGCGCCGCCGTCGACCTGCGCGTGCAGTTGGGCCGCCTTGAGCTGCCCAACCCCGTGTGCGTCGCGTCGGGTACGTTCGGCTACGCCCGCGAGATGCAGGGGCTGGTCGACCTCTCGAGGCTCGGCGGTATCGTGCCCAAGACGGTCACGCGGCAACCGCGGGCAGGAAATGCTCCGTGGCGAACCGTCGAGACGCCCGCGGGGATGCTCAACTCGATCGGGCTCGACAACGACGGCATCGACGCTTTCATCGAGCACCACCTGCCGTATCTCGGCAGCGTGGGCGCGCCGATCATCGTGAGCATCGCGGGCCGCACGGCGGAAGAGTTCGTCGAAATGGCCGCGCAACTCGGCGCGGCCGCGGCTTCGGCCGGAAGCACCGCTTGCGGTTTAGCCGCCGTTGAGCTCAACATCTCCTGCCCAAACGTCAGCGGCGGCGTCGACTTCGGCACCAACGCCGCGACGTGCGAGGCGCTCGTCGCCGGCTGCAGGGCGGCGTGTTCGCTGCCGATTGTCGCCAAGCTGACGCCGAACGTCACGAGCGTGGCCGAGATCGCCAAGGGCGCCGAAGCGGGCGGGGCGGACGCGATTTCGCTGATCAATACGTGCCTGGGGATGGCAATCGACTGGCGACGGCGGCGGCCCCTGCTGGGCAACGTCCTGGGTGGCCTCAGCGGGCCGGCGATCAAGCCCATCGCCCTGCGGTGCGTTTACCAGGTCGCCCGGGCCGTGCGAACGCCGCTGATCGGCGTGGGGGGCATCGCCACGGTGGACGATTGCATGGAATTTCTCGTCGCAGGGGCGTCGGCGGTTCAACTGGGGACCGTCAACTTCTACAATCCAACGGCGGCCATCACCGTGCTCGATGCCCTGCCGGCGGCGATTGCGTCGCTGGGCGCGGCGAGCGTTCGCGATGTCGTGGGTACGCTGGACGTGCCGGCGGCGAAATGATGGAGCGCTTGGCGTGGCGCCGCGCTCCGCTGCGGAAGACCTCCGCGTCGCGGCTAACCACCCGATCGAGTTTTAGCGCTGACTTCCGACTCCTGAACCATGAACCCTGAACCCTCCGCACATGCGCGTCCTTAGCGGCATTCAACCCACTGGCCGGTTTCACTGGGGCAACTACTTTGGCGCCATTCGCCAGTACATTGACCTGCAGAACGAGGACGAGGCGTACTACTTCATCGCCAACCTGCACGCGCTCACCACGGTGCGCGATCCGGCGGTGCTAAAGCAGCTCACGCTCGACGCAGCCATCGACCTGCTCGCCCTGGGGCTCGATCCCGAGAAGGCGATTCTGTTCGTGCAATCCGACGTGCCCGAGGTGAGCGAGCTTTGCTGGCTGCTGATGACCGATACGCCGATGGGGCTGCTCGAGCGGTGCCACGCGTACAAGGACAAGAAGGCCAAGGGCCTGCCGGCCGACGCGGGGCTGTTTACGTACCCCGTTCTGATGTCGGCCGACATTCTGGCGTACGACGCGAACGTGGTTCCTGTGGGCGAAGACCAGGTGCAGCACATCGAGGTGTGCCGCGATCTCGCGCAGCGGTTCAACAGCAAGTTCGGCGAGACGTTCGTCATGCCGAAGGCCCAGTTGCTCGACTCTTCGGCGAAAGTCCCCGGGCTCGACGGCGAGAAGATGTCGAAGAGCTACAACAACACGCTCGAAGTGTTCGAGGACGCCACGGCGCAGCGCAAAAAGATCATGCGGATCGCGACCGATTCGCGGCCGATGGACCAGGCCAAGGAGCCCGACGGGGACGTGCTTTTCCAGCTTTACTCGCTGGTGGCGACGGCGGAGCAAGTCGCCGAGATGGCAGCCCTGTATCGCCGCGGCGGATTCGGCTACGGCGGAGTAAAGAAGGCACTGGCCGACGCTGCCGAGGCGTATTTCGGCGCCGCTCGCGAGCGCCGCGTGCAGTGGGAATCGCGCCCGAACGACGTGCGCGACGTGCTCGCCGCGGGCGCCGCCAAGGCCCGAAAGAAGGCGGGCGCCGTGCTCGCGCGGGCTCAGGCAGCCTGCGGCATTACGGGCATCTGAAGAATTGGCCGCGGAGGGACGCGGATTTGACGGATGTTCGCGGATTGGATCGCGATTAAATTAGAAAGGCAAGGTCCGCCGAGCTCGATTGTTCGGTCTCTGATCCGCGAAAATCCGCTTAATCCGCGTCCCTCCGCGGCCAATTCCCCTCCGAGCATCCCATGTCCACGCGCATCATTGGCATCGGCACGGACATCATCGAGTGTCTGCGAATCGCGCAGATGATCGAGCGGCACGGCGAGCTGTTCATCCGCCGCGTTTATACCGAGCACGAGATCGAGTACTGCACCGACAAGAAGGCGGCCACGCAGCACTATGCCGGCCGCTGGGCGGCGAAGGAGGCGGTGCTCAAGGCACTGGGCACCGGGTGGGTCGAGGGCATCAGTTGGCGGGACGTCGAGGTGCGACACAAACGGGGCGGCGCCCCGACGATCGCCCTCCGCGGCGGCGCCCGCGAAGTCTTCGAACGCACCGGCATCACCCGAATGCACATCAGCATATCGCACTGCCGCAGCCATGCGACGGCGTATGCGGTGGCCGAGGGCGATGCGCCAGACGAGGAGTGAGAGTCGCGACGCTGCTATAAGTGAATCGCCTAAAACGGCGCCGAATCGGCCTCGGTCGGCGCCTTCTTCGCTGCCGACTTTTTCTTGGCGGCCTTCTTGGGCGCCGCCTTTTTCGTCGCGCCCTTCGTCGCCGCCTTCTTGGGAGCCGCTTTGCGAGTGGCCTTCTTCTTCGACGGCCCCATCGCCGCCTTCTCGGCCAGCAGCCCTAGGGCTTCATCGTAAGTCAGCTCCTCGATCGACATCCCCTTGCGCAGCGAGATGTTCGTTTCGCCGTCGGTGATGTACGGGCCGTAGCGGCCGTCGAGCACCTGCACCTGCTTTTCGGTCACGGGCGAGGGCTTCTCGAACACGCGCAGCGGCTCTTTCGGAGCGGCGTTGCCCCGGCCGCGCGTCTTGGGTTGGGCCAGCAGATGCACGGCCTGGTCGAGCGACACCTCCAGCGGCGAGATATCCGCCGGCAGCGAGCGCGTCTCTTCGTTCCATTTCACATAAGGTCCGAAGCGACCGTTGTAAGCCACGATCGGCTTCTCGTCCGTGGGATGCTGCCCCACGGTGCGCGGCAGTTGCAGCAGCCGCAGGGCGGTGGCCAGATCAACGTCCGCGGGCGCCATCCCCTTGAGCAGAGACGCGTTCTGCGGCTTCTCCTCGTCCTCGGGCGTGCCGCGCTGCACGTAGGGGCCGAAGCGGCCGACCTTCAGGTACACCGGCTTGTGCGTGTCGGGGCAGATGCCGAGCGGCTCCTCGCCTTGCTGGGCCTGGTCGAGCAGCGCGAGCGCCGCGGCGAGCGTGACCTCGTCCGGCGGCATCTCCTCGGGGAGCGACGCCTTGCGTTCGCCTTGCTCGACGAACGGGGAGTAACGCCCCACCCGCACGAACACGTCGGCGCCGCCTTCGGGCTTGCCGATGAGGATGCGGCCGATCCGCGCGGGGTCGATCTCTTCAATCTTGTTGGCAAGCTGCTTCTTGAGGCCCGGCGTGCCGTTGCCGAAGTAAAACTTGTCGAGATACGCGACGTGCTCCTGCTCGCCGCGGCTGATCGCGTCGAGATCGTCTTCCATCTGCGCGGTGAACTGGTAGTCGACGAGCCCTGAGAGGTGCTCTTCGAGCAACTGGATGACCGAGAATGCGACCCAGGTGGGCACCAGGGCGCCGCCCTTTTTGAACACGTAATTGCGAGCCAGGATCGTGTCGATGATCGAGGCGTACGTGCTGGGCCGGCCGATGCCGCGTTCTTCGAGCGCCTT
>JANOIK010001309.1:0-1985 GCA_031407585.1 Planctomycetota bacterium
GCGGCTGGGCATGGCCTTGAAGAACCAGATGTGCACGATCGGGGCGGCCAGCTCGATGTGGCCCATGCGCTTGCGGCGCACGCGGCTGTGCGTGACCTTCACGCCGCAGCGATCGCAGATCATGCCCTTATACTTCATGCCGCGGTACTTGCCGCAGGCGCATTCCCAGTCCTTCTCCGGTCCGAAGATGCGCTCGCAGAACAACCCGTCCTTTTCGGGACGGTACGTGCGGTAGTTGATCGTCTCGGGCTTTTTGACTTCGCCAAACGACCAACTGCGAATATCGTGCGGCCGCGCGAGGCTGATCTTCACCGAGCCGTAGTCGTTGACGCGATCGTAATTCGAGCCTTCAAGAATGCTCATGAGTTCCTCTTCGAGGTGACTGCGGCTGCGGGGCGGCGAGCCGATTGAGTCATGCGTATTTATTGCAAATTGACCAATAGCCATTAGCCATTGCAAATTTGCGGAGTGGTATTCAAGCCTTGGGCGGCTTCTTAGGGTCGTTCTCCTTGGCCGTCACGATCGACTGGCCAAGAATCCGACTTAACTGCGTCGCTTCATCCAACAATTCCAACATTCGGGCGTCCGGCAATAACTTCGACTTAACGATCAGTCTCAGCCAGTAACGCGATTCGCGAGTCTCCTTGAGGCCCAGGCCTAATTTATGCAAGAAGTCCTTGCGACTCTCCGCCGCTCGCCCTTCTTCGTAGTGAGATCCCGGCGCCGTTCCTGACCTCACCAACTGGTTCGCAATGTGGTTGCCAAGCCGCGTGTTCGGTAGGGCGTCCACAACATTTCCGACTCGAGCAGCAAAATCTAAAAGGCGGTCAGACAACTCATCCGGCGACACGTCCCTCTCCAATTTGCAATAGCCAGTGGCCAATGGTCAATTTGCAATTCACAGAGCTCGCTTTTCGAGCTGCATGTTGAGTCCGAGGCCGCGGATTTCGTTCGTGAGCACGTCGAAGCTCGCCGGGGTGCCGGCTTGCAGCGTGTTCTCGCCCTTGACCATTGACTCGTAAATCTTCGTGCGGCCTTCGACGTCGTCGCTCTTCACCGTGAGCAGTTCCTGCAGGATGTAGGCGGCGCCGTACGCTTCCAGCGCCCACACCTCCATCTCGCCGAAGCGCTGCCCGCCGAAGCGAGCCTTGCCGCCGAGCGGTTGCTGCGTGATGAGCGAGTAGGGGCCCGTGCTGCGGGCATGCACCTTGTCGTCCACCAGGTGATGCAGCTTCAGCATGTAGATGAAGCCGACGGTCGTCTCCTGTTCAAACGGCTCGCCTGTGCGGCCATCGTGCAGGCGGGCCTTGCCGTGTCGGGGCAATCCCGCTTCGGCGAGACAATCGTTGATTTCTTCTTCGCTGGCGCCGTCGAACACGGGCGTCACCGCGCGGAAGCCCAGGTGGGCGCCGGCCCAGCCCAGATGCGTCTCGAGAATCTGGCCCACGTTCATACGGCTGGGCACGCCCAGCGGGTTTAGCATGATCTGCACCGGCGTGCCGTCCGCCAGGAACGGCATGTCCTCGACCGGCAGGATCTTCGAGATCACGCCCTTGTTACCGTGACGGCCGGCCATCTTGTCGCCCACGCTGATGACGCGCTTCGTGGCGACGTAGACCTTCACCATTTGCAGCACGCCGCTGCGCAGCTCGTCGCCGCGCTTCATCGAGTTCAGCATCCGATCGCGGGCGTCCATCGCTTCCTCGACCGCCGGCCAAAGCTGCTTGTGCGCGGCCAGCACGCTCTTGCGGCGGTCGTCGCTGCGGATGTCCAGGTTGTCGACCTTGAACGACACGGCCTGATCGGCCACGAACTGCGGCTCCTGGTTGTGGACGATCTCATTTCCGTCGTCGTCGGTCAGCTTCTTGCCCAGGATCTTCTCGATCTCGGTCGCCAGCACGGTGAACGCGACGGCGATGCCTTCGTTGCCGCTCTTCTCGGCTTCCTTCAGCGACTTCTCGAACGCCTTGCGTTCGTCTTCGCTC
>JANOIK010000034.1:0-2750 GCA_031407585.1 Planctomycetota bacterium
CACCGAAATCTACCTGCAACTCGCCCCAGGCGCGTCCCTCATCGTGCGTACGTCCAACCCCAACCCCGGCGAGCCCGCTTCAGCGGGCGGGCGCCCCGCCGAACAAGTCGCCGCAACCGCTCTCGCCGAGCCATGGCCTTACGTCGAACCCGCCGGCGACCCCGTCCCACTTTCCGGATCGTGGAGCATCGAGTTCATCAAAGGCGGCCCCGAGCTACCGCCCGCGATCAAGACCACCGAACTAAAATCCTGGACCGACCTCGGCGGCGAAGAGGCGAAGCGCTTCGCCGGCACAGCCCGCTACCGCCTGGAGTTCGATGCTCCCCCCGGCCCCGCGGAACCTAGCTTCCCCGTCGACTGGCTCCTCGACCTCGGCGACGTACGCGAGGTCGCGCGCGTGCGGCTGAACGGTCAAGATATCGCCGTCGCGTGGAGCCTCCCGTTCCAAGTGCGCGTCGGCGCGGCACTCAGGGCAGGTCCAAACATTTTGGAACTGGACGTCACGAACCTCGCCGCCAACCGCATCCGCGACATGGACCGCCGCGAGGAGAAGTGGAAGATCATGCGCGAAATCAACTTCGTAAACATCAACTACAAACCGTTCGACGCCGCCGACTGGAACCCCCAACCCAGCGGCCTCCTCGGGCCCGTCACCCTCACGCCGCTCAAGACGATCACCCCTTAAACGAACGCGTCGTGCCCCTGCGACGAATGAGTTCAGAAGTTGAACATGAAGTGCCCGAGGACGGCGACCGCAATAGCGGCAATGAGTGACACCACGGCGACCGCCATATTGCTGCCCCCGGCGCCTTGCCTCGCCTTCTTGAATGCGCTAAAGGCATTGACGACAAGCAACGCGGCCAGTGTCAGAAAGAGCATGAAAAACGGGTGCATGTCATTTCCGTTGGGGGAGCCGGCTTGCTGATCATTGGGCGGGCGGCGGCGTGAGGACCATCGAATCAAAGAACCGGCTGAGGACCTTCTCAATAGCTGCCGCGCGTTCGTTGTAGCTCCGCGAGCCGACGTCTGCCGACGCGGCGTAGAGCGTCATGCCAACAAGGCAATATCGATATCGCGAGAAACTGGCCTCGTACTGCTGCCCCTCGCCATTCACGCCGGCGGGATAGCTGAATTCATGGGTCGCGGATGGATAGGCGCCGCCCTCGGCAGGGTGAAATCTCACCCGCACGGCGCCCTGCTTCTGTAACTCCATTCCCTTTGCGGTTCCTTCAAGAAACTGGGTGGGATTCTGAACGAGAAACGCGGCTCCCTCGGGATAGTGAAACGTCATCAGATTGTATTGAATGTCGCGAGACGACGACTCGACTGCCACGACGGTCAACGGGCCGCGTTTGCTTAGAACGGTCTGTTCCTGTCGCCGAAGAGGCGACGGCATTTCGATACTGGCGGCGCCCTCAGTTGCACGCTCCCAGGACATACCGCTCCGCGTGGGCGTCTCCTGAACAGCCGAACTGGGCTTACTCGCGGACGCGTCGACGCTTGAGGGCGGCGGTAAGGGCGCTGAGTCGCATCCCGCGATAAGCAACGCAAGAACTACCGTCCATCTAGCAGGAACGTAGAGATGCGTCTTTGGGCGAGTCCCTTCCCTCTCCCATTCGCGTCGATTCGCGTGATTCGCGGTCAAACTCCCCTCCCCCTCCGGCAAGCGCCCAGCGCGACAACACCCATCCCCACCAGCACTGCCCCCGCCGGCTCCGGCACATCGCACGGCGGCCGCGCCGTCGTCACGTACGTCTGTCCCGTCGTGGAATTCAAGATCGGAATCGGCAGCGACGCCTGCCCGGTGCGTTGAAAGAAAAACTCCAGGTCCGTCACCGGCGTCGCCGCGGGAACGGTGAACGTCGTCGATGTCACACCGAACGAGCCGAGCGAATCGTCCGGAAACGACCAGAAGGTTCTGGCACTCACCGGCGCCGTGTACCCATGCGGCGGCGATGTGGGGTCGAGCCCCATCGTTCCGCCGAATGCCGGGCCGGTCGTGATCGTCCCGCTCGTATTGATCAAATACACGCCGCTCACGCCGCCGAAGGCCGAGGGCGTCACTGTCACCGAGCCCAAGCTGGTCGTCTGATTGTAAACGCCGCTCACCGTCGCCGTAGATCCCGTCGGCCCCGCGCTCCATTGGCGAAGTATAAGCGAGCCGTCGCACAACACGGCGACATGCGTGTCGCCGTCGGCGTCGCCCGTGCTGTGTGTCTTCCCGAATTGTAGAAAATTGACAATGAAGATGCTGGCATCGCCCGGGTCGACGACTCCATCGGAGTTGAAGTCGGCCGATTGCGCCGCCGCGCGATCGGCGCCGGCCAGCACGGCCAGACCCCCGATTACAAGCACGAGCCTCATGCCGCGAAGCGAACGTAACACGCAAGCGTTGCCATTCATGAGCGTTCTCGATTGTCTGCGGAGTGCAAAGAAGTGGTGAAGAGAAAACGTCGCATCGCGGTCGGGCGCGGGCCGAAAATCCCGCATCTCGATCCGTGATACTCTATCCGCCGCCCAGAAAAGACGCCAGAAATATCCGCTCTTTTACGAAATGACAGCCCGAGCCGCGGCGCAAAGCTTTTAACGTTCGGGCCCCGACTGAACCGCCGCTTACAAAAAAAAAGAACGCGACGCCCTCACGGGCGTCGCGTTCCTCAAATACAAGCGTCCGCTCGATCTGCCTGGCCGTGGGCTCCTACAGCCGCGAACGACCGCAGGCGCCTACGCCGCTCGGACGGCACGGCGAC
>JANOIK010000056.1:0-11480 GCA_031407585.1 Planctomycetota bacterium
CTGCCCACGATGTTGCAGGCGCTGGTGGACCATCCTCGCGCCAACGACTACTCGCTCAGCTCGCTGCGCACCTGCATCGGCGGCGGCGACGCCGTGCCGGTCGCTCTCCAAGAGCGCTTCCTCGCGACGTTCGGCGTGCCGATTCTCGAAGGCTGTGGAATGACCGAGATCATTCCGTTCGTGCTCAACCTGCCCGACCAGTTGCGCGTCGGATCGATCGGCCGCGCCTGCCCCGGCATGCAAATCCGTCTGGTTGACGACGCGGGTCACGATGTGCCCGCAGGCGCCGTGGGCGAGATCCTCGTCAAGAGCGACGCCGCGATGGTCGGCTACTGGCACGAGCCGGAGATCACCTCCGCGACGCTCGCCGAAGGTTTCGTCCACACCGGCGACCTGGCGCGCGTCGACGCCGACGGCTTCTATTGGTTCATGGGCCGCAAGAAGGAGATCATCATTCGCGCGGGCAGCAATATCTCGCCGCTGGAGGTCGAGGACGCCCTGTACCAGCATCCGGCCGTGCGCGAGTGCGGCGTGGTGGGCGTGCCCGACGCGGCGGCGGGCGAAGCGGTGTGGGGCTTCGTGGCGCTGAGAGATGGGCAGAGTGCGACGGCGGCGGAATTGCAGGCGTTTGTGAAGCAGAGAATTGCGCCGTACAAGGCGCCGGAGGAGATTCGCTTCCACGCGAAGCTGCCGAAAGGTCCCACCGGAAAAATCCACCGCCGCACCCTGAGGGACGAGGCTGTACGGGAGCTCGCCGCGGTTTTGGAAATGTGAGCCGCTTGCCAAGGGTGGGCGGGGCACTCGCTACGAATCGGCCTTCCGTGGGGTCGAACTTCTCAGTCCGAGTTCTTCCTCGATTTGCCGCTTGGCTTCCGCGACGCTCATCGTGCGGCCGCCGCCACATCTGCCATGCCGCGATCGAGCATCGCCAAACTCTCCGCCAATTCTTCCGGAGTCAGTCGCTCCTCGTAAACGGCGTTATCCCGGTCCTGCTCGATAAGATGATAGACATAATGCTCAACGCAGTCAAAGCGGGCTGCAGCCGCCCGCTCCTTGACGAAAGGTTCGAGGTCCGGAGGAATTTCGATTTGCATGGTCATAGGTTCCTTCGGATGGATCTTAACGCGACTAATGTGCGTGAGTCAAAATCACTGCGGCTCAGTTGCTGGGTGTCTTGCTGCGGTGGCTTCTTCTTGCTTGAACGATCACAGCGCGTTGCAAGGTTGATCTGATATGATGGGGAAATGGCGACTGGCAAGCACGTTTACCGGACCAACTACAGGCTCCTCGCCGGAGCGTGGCTGGCCACGTTTTTAGTCCTCGCGGTGTCGTTCCATACATGTGGCCTGAAGGGACGGAAAGAATTAACCGTCACTACCGCCGTGGAACTCCTTCTCAGCGGCACCTACCCCGAACCAGAGGATATAAAACACAGTTTGATCGCCGGTTCCATGATCAATGCGTTTGTTGCAGCACTTGTCGCATGGCCACTCCAGGCAATCTCGGTCTTGGCGTTAGAGTCCATTCGGCGCACTCCGGAACCCACAATTTCAGACTGATTCACTACCGCGACTCACGGCTTGAGCTGCCATTCCGTCGTATCGGCCGGCGCCGCGCCTCTCACGTTGACCTCGCGCACGCTTTGCCACAGGCTTACCAGAAGCTGGACCATGCCCGCGGCGACGAGCGCCGCGACGAACCAGAACGCCACGAGCGGCGCCGCCTCCGTCTTGTCCAAACAGACGAGCGTCGCCTGACTCAGCCCCAGCAGTACCAGCAGCGTTTTGAACTCGGTGGGGCCGAAGCGATTAAGCGTGAACTCGCCGATCATCTTGGCACGGATGCTGGTGAGCACCGCCGTGGCGTAGATGACGATCACGCCCGCGACGCCGAGCCACGGCGCCCACGCGGCGTGCGGTGCGCCGCCGACCGACGCGCTGAACGCCAGGCCCGCGGCCCAGTAAGAAAACGACAGCGGGTCGACGAAGTGGTCGAGCAGTTCTCCGCCGTTGCGGCACTGGCCGGTGGAGCGGGCGTGTGTGCCGTCGAGCACGTCGCATGTGTGGTTCAGCGCCACGCCCGCCGCCGCGAGGACTCCGGCCCAGGCGAACTGGCTCGACAACGCGAACCCCACGGCGCCGGCCGCCGCGATGGCGTGGCCGCAGCCCACGATCGCCTCCGGCGGCAACGACCGAGGAATCGGCAGCCGCGTGTACAGCGCCTTCAGCGGCCGGGTGAACCAGGGATCGAGCAGGCTATGGGAAACGCGTTGCGACATGGCGGAGCCCTAAAACGGGAGAGTCGGAATGGCACGCGGAGGAACGCGGATTTGGCGGATCAACGCGGATCGGATGGAATCTTGTTTAGCCGCGACGCGAAGCCTGTCCGCAGGCGCAGCGGAGCGCGTTTTCGCAATTGGCGCCGGAGCGCTCCGCTACGGAAGACCTCCGCGTCGCGGCAAAACGCACGAATCCAATCCGCGTTCCTCCGCGGCCCATTCCATACTTTCGGGACACTGCTACCAGGCGGACGGGCGTTGATATACTACAGCTTCGCCGTCATCTCCTTAGAGCCCGTTTGGGCGGGCGTCTTTCGTTATTTTTTGGGGCCGCGTCATGTCGTGGAATCGCTTATTTTCGCCCGGGCCGCTGCTAGCGATGGCGGCGACGGCTGTCGCGTTCTGCGGCTCGACCTTTGCTCAACAGCCCGCCGCGCCGCCCGCGCAAGCTGCAACGCCGCCCGCGAGCGTTCGCAACGTAATCCTCATGATTGGCGACGGCATGGGCCCCCAGCAGGTCAACTTGCTCATGCTCTACGCCCGCTACGCTAAGACGTCGACCGTGCCCGACCGCGTCGCGGCGATCGAGCAGTTGATCAACTCGGGGGGCGTCGGCGTCGTGCGCACCGAGCCACACGGGGTGATGGTGGTCGACTCGGCCGCCGCCGCCACGCAACTGGCGACCGGCGAAAGCGCGGGCTCCGAGATGATCGGGATGAACTTCGAGGGCCATCGCGTCGAGACGGTCGTCGAGGCCGCGCATCGCGTGGGCAAGAGTGCGGGCCTGGTCACCGACACGCGCGTCACGCACGCGACGCCCGCGGGGTTCGCGGCGCACCAGCCCAATCGCAACATGGAAAACGAGATCGCGGCCGACATGCTCGGCAACCACGTCGAAGTGATGCTCGGCGGGGGCCTGCGCCACTGGACGGCGCAAGGCGTGAACAACCGCGACTCGGCCACGTATGCCGCGCTGGTGCAAACCACCGGCGGCGTGTTTCCCGCCACGTCCCGCCGTCGCGATAACCGCGACTTGCTGCTGGAAGCGCGCGAGACATACAAGCTGGTCTTCGATCGCGCGGGCCTCGCCGCAACGACCGAGATGCCGGTACTCGGCTTGTTCGCCGATTCCGAAATGGGCGACGCCCTGCTCGAACGAGCGGCCATGAAGAACGAGGCGACGCGCCACGAGCCCACGCTTGTCGAGATGACGACCAAGACGCTCGAGCTGCTGGAGCAGGACCCCGACGGTTTCTTCCTGATGGTCGAGGGCGGCCAGATCGACTGGTGCGGCCACAACAACGACGCCGGCACGATGCTGCACGAGCTGCTACGGTTCGACGCGGCCGTGCGCGTGGTGCTCGAGTGGGCGAAGAAGCGAAACGACACGCTCGTGCTGGTGACGGCCGATCACGAAACGGGCGGGTTCGGCTTCAGCTACGCGGGCCGGCCGCTCCCGGCGCCGGTGACGCTACCGGGCGACGCGGCCAAGGGCGCGCCGTTCGCGCCCAACTTCAACTACGCCCCGCAGGAGTTGCTCGACTTGCTCTACGCGCAAGAGAAGAGCTTCTTCACAATGATGGTGGAGTTCGACGGCCTGCCGCCGCAGGAGCAGACGGCCGAGCGGCTGGTCGAGATCGTCAACGGCGCCTCGGCGGCGAAGATCACGCTCGACGACGCGGTGGCGGTGCTCAATCGCACGCGCAATCGCAACTATGTCGAAGGCCACCCCTACATGGGCACGCCGACCGTGCCTCGGATTCGCGACTTTGAGGCGTTTTACGTGTACGGCGAGAATCTGCGCATGAATCTGCTGGGCCGCCGGATGGCGCCGCAGCAGCACGTGGTGTGGGGCGCCGGCACGCACACCAGCACGCCGGTGCTGATTGGATGCTACGGGCCGCACGAAGCCGTGAAGCAGTTCACTGGGGTGCTGCACTCCACGGACGTGGGTAAGCGGATGATCTCGCTGGTGACGGCGGGGGCTCCGGCCCATACGGCCGCCACTCACTAATTCACGTCAAATGTGTGGCATGCCGCCCAGACTGTGGATTCCCGCGGCCGGGCGGCAGAATCCCAGGCCCAATGGCCCCGGTTTCCGCCTCGCTGGCTAAGATGGGAATGTCGCGTAACGCCCCGCCGTCGGGGGGCTTATCTCTCGGGGTCGTTCACGCGCAGAAGCGGCAGGGAAGATGGACTACTTATCTCGGGGGGTGGAGTTTCTCTCGCGCTGCGCCAAAGGTGCGCGCCCAGCGCCCTCGCGCGTGGCCGCGCGCCAGGGCCGTCGCCTGACCGTCGAATCACTCGAGCCGCGCCAACTGCTCGCGCTGACCCACCTCTACACGTTCAACGACGGCACGGCGAACGACACCGCCGGCTCCGCGCCTGGCACGCTCATGAACGGCGCGTTCGTCGAAGCCGGCCGGTTGAAGCTGTTCAACTCTGGCGTCACCAGCGGCCAGACGACCGCCATCAACTATGTGCAACTCCCGGCGGGCGTGCTCCCGGCGAGCGGCAGCTTCACCGTCGAGGCTTGGTACGCGAGCAACGACGCCGCCAACTGGGCTCGCCTTTTCGACATCGGCGACCAGACCGGCGCGAACGGCAATAGCTACGCGTTCTTCACGCTGCGCAGCGCCTCGGGCGATTCGCGCGCCGTGCTTCATCCCGCGGCGGCCACCGAGCGCGTGGCCACCGGCACGGCCACGAACAACGGCAGCGAGCATATGGCCGCTGTGGTCGTCGACGTCGACTCCGGCCTGTTGCGGCTCTATCTCGACGGCGTCGCCGCAGGAACCGCCGCGCTGAGCGGCGCCAGCGCCGCCTCGGTCAACGGCGTGCTCGCGTACATTGGCCGATCGCTGTTCAACGCGGATCCGGGATTCACCGGCACGGTGAACGAATTGCGCATCTACGACGAGGCGCGCTCGGCCGCGGACATCGGCCAAGACGCCGCCGCCGGCCCCGCGACCGACGGCGCTGCGGCCCAGCGGCAAGTTGAGCATCTCGATCGCGGCATGGTCGCCATCCGCCGATCGACGACGCAGGCCTACGTGAGTTGGCGCCTGCTCGGGTCCGATCCAAGCAGCGTCGCGTTCAACATCTATCGCGCAGCAGGCGCCGGCGCCGCGGTCAAGCTCAACAGCACGCCCATCGCGGCCACGACCGACTACAGCGATTTGACTGCCAACTTCGCCGTTGCCAACGCGTACCATGTCCGCGCCGTTATCAACGGAGTCGAGCAGCCCGCCAGTGAATCGTTCACGCTCGCGGCCAACGCCACGGTCGGCTATTACCTGGAAGTGCCGCTCCAAATCCCCCTCGGCGGCACGACCCCCAGCGGCGAGGCCTACACCTACGTCGCCAACGACGCCAGCGTCGGCGACGTCGATGGCGACGGGCAGTACGAAATCATCCTCAAGTGGGACCCGACCAACGCTAAGGACAATTCCCAAAGCGGATACACCGGTAACGTGTACGTCGACGCCTACAAGCTCGACGGCACGCGGCTGTGGCGCATTGATTTGGGCCGCAACGTGCGCGCGGGCGCCCACTATCTGCCGTTTCTCGTTTACGACTTCAACGGCGACGGCCGCGCCGAAGTCATCATGCGCACGGCAGAAGCGACCGTGGACGGCGTTGGGACCGTGATCGGCAATCCCAACGCTGACTATCGCAATTCGTCCGGTTACATCCTGTCGGGGTCCGAATACCTGACCATGTTCAACGGGCTGACCGGCGCGATCATTCACTCGACGTCGTTGCGACCGTTGCGCAACACAGTGTCGTCATGGGGCGACAGCTACGGAAATCGCGTCGATCGCTTCCAGATGTCGGTTGCTTATTTGGACGGCGTGCATCCTAGTTTTGTCGTAGGACGCGGCTATGCGGGGCCTCAGTCAGGGTTTAGTGCGCGCAACGAGGTCGCAGCGTTCGACGTCGTCAATAACCAGATCGTGTTCCGCTGGCTCTTCGCCGGCGCGACCAATGGCCAAAATCCCGGGTTTGTCGGCCAGCAGGCGCACAGCATTACCGTCGGGGATGTGGACGGTGACGGCAAGGATGAAATTATCACGGGCGCATCGGCCATCAATGACAATGGCGCGCTGCTCTACAATACCGGCTTTGGTCATGGCGACGCCTTGCACATGACCGACATGGACCCTCTGCGGCCCGGCCTCGAGATCTTCATGCCGCACGAAGGCACCGGCGGAAATGGCCACGTCGCCGCCAGCTATCGGGACGCCGCCACGGGCGCGCTCATCTTTGCACTGCCGCCCGCCGTTCAGAATGCTGAAGGTGAGTGGCCAGACGTTGGCCGCGGCGTTGCCATGGACATCGACCCCAATCACCTTGGCTACGAGATTTGGAACACCTACCACGGCGACATGTACAACGTCGACGGCACGGCCATCTATGCAAAGGGCAACGCGTTCACCAATTTCGGCGCGTGGTGGGACGCCGACTTGCAGCGCGAGTTACTTGACGGGACCACGATCTCGAACTGGAACAACCCTGGCCGGGCCAACATCGACCTCGATCCCAATTCGTCGAACACGTTCCCCCCCGGCGTCAGCTCGAACAACGGCAGCAAGAGCACGCCCGCGCTGTCGGGCGACATCCTGGGCGATTGGCGCGAGGAAGTCATTTGGCGCAAAGGCGATAGCACGGGGCTTAGGATCTTCACGACGCCCACCGCCGCCACGACGCGAATGGTTACGCTGATGCACGATACGCAGTATCGAGAGGCGATCGCGTGGCAAAACAGCGGCTACAACCAGCCGCCGCACCCCAGCTTCTATCTCGGCGCCGGGATGGTCCCGCCGCCGGCGCCCGCCGTCTACGCCGTCGTCTACGGCGCCGTCGAAGGGGACTTCAACGGCGACCGCGTCGTCGACGAGCAGGATCTCGATGTCTGGACGAAGAACTTCGGCATCGTGGTCGCCGACGGGTCGATCGCGGGCGACGCCGACGGCAATCGCCGCGTGGATGGCGACGATTTCCTCGTCTGGCAACAGAATTTGGGCGCCGGTTCGCCGGCCGTCGAAGCGACGCTCGCCGCCGCCGTGGCCGCGGAGGACGAGGGCGACTCGTCCGGGACGCCCCTTCCATCGGTCGCGTCTGCGGAATCCTCGCTCGGCTCGCTCGCGGGGGCAGGACTTCCAGGCGCCCTCCGCACCACCGCCTCGGTCACAACGCTCGACCGCGACAATCGCGCGTCGGCCACAGTGCATGTGCTGGCTCAACCGTTAACCGGCTTGGCCAACGCCGACGCGACCGAGCGCCCGGCGCGAAAGCGTTCGTTCCGCGCCGACGCGGCCTCCGACGCCGTCGATCGCGTCCACGACCTGTGCGCCGACCGCGCCGCCGCCGTCGCCGCGTCGCTCGACGAGGCGCTCGCCGGCCTGTGATCTGATCGCACCTTGCTTGCACCCGGAAGTGGACCCGCCGTCGTGCCACGCAGTCGACCCACCCGCCGTGCCATCGAGCGTCTCGCCAAATCGGGGCGCCCGCTCCGCTTCGAGTCGCTCGAACCGCGGCAGCTGCTGACCACCACGCGCATCACGCTGCAAGCCGTCGCCGATACGTTCACCCAGTCGGGCGTCAACGCCGGCTCGCAGACGACGCTCACCGCGCGCGACCGCAACGGCGCCGGCGGCGACTACATGGCCTACATTCGTTTCAACCTCGCGGGCGTCGACCTCACGGGCCTTACCAACGCCTACTTCACCGTGAATCGTACCAGCGGCGCCACGATGATCAAGGAGCGGTTCGACGTCTTCGGCCTCGCCAACCTCGCCGGCAATACGCCGCAGAACTGGAGCGAAACGACGCTCGCCAATGCGGGCCTCGGCGCCGAGTACAACAGCACCGGCGGCAACTACGTCGACCTCACGCGCGTCGTGAACCTCAGCGCCGAGGGCGTCGCCGGCGCCAACACGATCGAGCAGGTGTCCGACGGCAACAAGCCGCAGCATCTCTCGGGCGTCGATTTGGTGAGCTTTCTGAATACACGCCAGGCCGACGGCGGCCTCGCCACGTTCATCGTCCTCACCGACGCCGGTCAAGATCGGACGATGACGTACGCCTCGCGCGAGAACGCCGACGCCGACCTCCGGCCCACGCTCACGCTCGAATACACGCCCGAGTACGGCACGAACGCCGCCGTTTACCCGCGGCAGATGGAGTACCTCGACCGCGGCCTCATCGCGCTGCGCCGCGCCACCGGCGAAGTTTATCTTGGTTGGCGAATGCTCGGGACGGATCCGACGAACGTTTCGTTCAACGTCTACCGTTCCGCCAACGGCGGCGCGCCGGCGAAGCTCAACGGCCTGACTCCGATAGCGACCTCGACCAACTTCGTCGACACGACGTTCAATGCCGCGGCCACGAATGTTTACACCGTGCGGCCGATCATCGACGGCGTCGAGCAGCCCGCCGGCAGCAGCTTCACGCTCGCCGCGAACGCTCCGCTGCGGCAGTACCTGAACGTGCCGCTACAAATCCCGGCCGGCTACACGGTCACGATTCCGCCAGGATCCGTGACGCCGCCGCTGGCAAGCGACACAAATCCCGGCACGGGAATGCCGTGGGGCGGCACGCTCGGGCAGGATCAATTTTCCGTCACCTACACGGCCAACGACGCGAGCGTGGCCGACCTCGACGGCGACGGCGACTACGAGATCATCGTGAAGTGGGAGCCGACAAACGTCGCGAACGCCGGCACGAGCGAGTTCACCGGCAAGACGTATTTCGACGCCTACCGGCTCGACGGCACGCGGCTATGGCGGATCGACATGGGCATCAACATGCGGTCGAGCGCCCAGTACCAGCCGTTCCTCGCCTACGACCTCGACGGCGACGGCAAGGCGGAGCTCGTCATGCGCACCGCGCCCGGCACGGTCGACGGCGCCGGCGCGAATGTCATCCTCCCCGGCGACAACCCAGCGGCCGACTACCGCGATCCCTACACCGGCGGCAGCGACCAGTTCGGCCGAGTTCTCACCGGCCCCGAGTACCTTACCGTGTTCAACGGCGCGACCGGCGCCGCGACGTCGACCGTGCCGTTCCTGCCCAATCGCGACACGATCGGCACGTGGGGCGACACATACGGCCATCGCGGCGAGAACCTGTCGATGGCGCCGGCCTATTTCGATGGCTCGCGGCCCAGCATCGTCATCGGACGAGGAATCTACATGCCCGACAGCACTCTGTCTGGCCGCAACGAGCTGACGGCGTGGACCTGGCGCGATGGCCAGCTCACGATGGACTGGTGGTTCAAGTCGAACATCGGCTACGGCGACGACGCCTCCAGCAACTACCTCGGCCAGGGCACGCACGGCATCGCGGTGGCCGACGTCGACGGCGACGGCAAGGACGAAGTGGTCTTCGGCTCGCTCGTGGTCGACGACGACGGCACGGGGCTCTACGCCACCAACCGCGGCCACGGCGACACGCTGCACGTGTCCGACATGGATCTGTCGAACCCCGGCCTGGAAATCTTCCAGCCGCACGAAGACACGAGTCTGGGCAATCATACCGGAGTGACGCTGCGCGACGCCGCGACGGGGCGGCTGCTCGCCGCGCCAACGGTCGTGCAGTATCTGGATCCCGACGACGGCCTGCTCAAGTGGCCCGACGTCGGCCGCGCCATCGCGATCGACATCGATCCTAACCATCCCGGCTACGAATTCTGGGACAGCTCGCACGGCGACATTTTCAACGCGCAAGGCACGGCAATCTATGCCAAGCCATCGAACATGCACACCAACTTCGGCGTCTGGTGGGACGCCGACCTGCTGCGCGAAACGCTCGATAACACGACCATCGGTGACTGGAACTACACGACCCACGGCCGCAGCAATCTCGTCTCGTTCGCCAACAGCGGCATCAACAACTCCTCGGCCCTCACGGCCAACAACGGTACCAAGAGCACGCCCGCGCTCTCCGGCGACATCCTCGGCGATTGGCGCGAGGAAGTGATCTGGCGCACTAGTGACAACACGGCTCTGCAGATTTGGTCGAGCGCGATCACTTCGACCACCAAGCTCACCACCCTCGTACACGACACGCAGTACCGCGAAGCGGTCGCGTGGCAGAACGTCGGCTACAACCAGCCGCCGAACCCCAGCTATTTCCTCGGCGCGGGGATGACCGCGCAGCCGCAGCCGTTCATCTACACGCTGCCCTCCACCGGCGCGTTCCCCGGTGACTTCAACGGCGACCACACGGTCGATGGCGACGATCTGCCCATCTGGCGATTCTTCTTCGGACGATCCTCGGCGACCGGCCTTCAACCCGGCGACGCCGACGGCGACCGCGACGCCGATGGCGACGATCTGCTCGTGTGGCAGCGCAATCTCGGCACGACCGCGCCCGCGGCGAGCGAGGCCGCGATTGCCGCGGCCGTCGCCGCCGAAGAAGAGGAGCCGCTCGCAGCCATCGCGGGCCGCGACGCGGCGTTCGCGGACCTCGCGGCAGCCGTCGCCCTACAACCACGCTGGCTTGAGATCGCCGCCCCATCGCTGCGCCGCAATCCGCTGGCGGCCGATCGTCCGCGTGACGATATTAGAGAAAGGAGCAACGCGAGCCCGCTGCACTCGCGCACAGCGTCAACGCAGGAAACCAATCGCATGGCCGCCCTCAACGCCTTCTCCGACCACGCGCTCGCGATCGTCGCCGAGAACAAGCTCCGCGCCGCGATCGACGCAGGGGAGTTCGACAACCTGCCCGGCCTTGGCAAACCCTCGCCGCTGATCGACGCGCCGTACGATCCCTACTGGTGGGTTCGGGAAAAACTCCGCACCGAAAATCTCCTTCCCACTCGGTCGTGTACCATGCTCCCGTCCTCGTGAGCATGCTTCCCTCGCACCGCCCATGGTCGCGTCGGCGGACCTCCGGGACCATGCCACCCAATTCACCTGCTCAGATGCCGGACCGACGCCGTCCATTTGCTTGCCTCGTCGCGACTCTCGTCGCTTGCGGCTTAGCGCGCGCACTCTCCCCAACCCCCGTGCGCGCCGCGCCCCCCGTCCTCCCCGCGCTGCTCCCCAACCTCGCCAACTACTACAACTTCGACACCCCTCAGGACGGCAACGTGCTCTCGAGCGTCGAACTCGACCTCGGCTCCGACGCCACGAACATCAACCTGCTCAACGGCGCCCCGCGCGTCGCCGACGGCGCCTGGCGCGGCAGCGCCTAC
>JANOIK010000063.1:0-7824 GCA_031407585.1 Planctomycetota bacterium
CCCCATTGCTCGACGTCTTCGCCCGGGTGCGGGCCGGTGGCTTCGAGGACGGCGAGCGTGACGCCTTCGGCGGCATGCGCAACTGAATTTCCAAACGACAACGTTAGGGTCGCGACAACGGCGAGGCGAACTACATTGGTAGTGTGAAGCGAGAGGGATCGACAGAACACGTGAGCCGCCTCCGGCGATATGTGATGAGAGATACGCGCGTCCCGGGACGCGCTGAAGATGTTCGCATTATCCGAGAAGCGCGAGCGTGTCGCAACCGCGAGCACGGCGGATGGCAATTGTTGACCTTGTCCGTCACACGTGCACTCAGGTCACATGTGGCACGGGCTCGTCGCGCGGCGGACGCCGGCGCCAGTAGTTCGCGAGCAGCGAGCCCGTCACGTTCATCCACGGGCTGAAGACGGCCGCTGCGAGGCCGACCGTGCCGAGGCGTTCCATCTCGCTCGCCATCCCGGAGGCGAGGCCGCCGTTTTGTAGGCCGACTTCCAGAGTGACCGTGCGAGACGATTTTTCATCGAGGCCGAGTACGCGGCTCATGACGTAGCCGAGCAGGAACCCGACCGCGTTGTGGATGGCGACGACCACCATGAGCAGCCAGCCGACCTTAAGTAAGTTTTCACGGCCCGTGGCCGTGGTGATTGTCGTGAAGAAGATGATGCCGAACATCGAAAAGATCGGCATGCGTGCGGCGGCGTGCGGCGCGAGGCGCCAGAAGCCATGGAACGCGACGCCCGCGAGGATGCCTTCGGCGAGGTAGCCGGCGATGCCGAGCGTGACGGCGCCCGCGGGGGCCAGGCGATCGGCGAAGTATGGCCACCCGAGGGTGACGATCGCTGCCAGCCACGCGGCCGAGACGGCGGCGAGCACGACGGCGGCGATGCGTTGCGAGCGCGGCGCCGTCTTGAGATAGTCGTGAAGCAGCGCGGCACCGATGGGAACGACCATGATTTTGACGACATACATCATCATGTCGAAGTACCCGGCCGGCACGGATTCGCCCGCGAGCCATTTCATCCAGAGCGGCGTGATGAACGGTGACAGGACCGTGCCCACAGCGCTGAGCGCGATCGACAGCGAGAGGTTGGCCTGGGCGATGTAGGTCATCACGTTCGACGCCAGCCCGCTGGAGCAGGACCCGATGAGGATGATGCCCGCGGCGATTTCGGGCGGGAAGCCGACTGCCTTGGCCAGGAAGTAGCCGAGGACGGGCATGATCGTGAACTGAAGGACCGTGCCGATGGCGACGCCGTACCACACGCGGCCGAGGCCGCGGAACTCGGCGAGGCTCATCTGCGTGGCCATACCGAACATGACGAGCTGGATGACGCCGAGCATGATCCACTTGTTCTGCGGGGCGCCCTCGCGACCGGGGCTGAGCGTCTTGAAGACATCCGGGTAAATCATCGCGACGACGACGGCGGCGATGATCCACGCGGTGTATTGGTAGGTGCGGAGCGAGGCGACGCTGCGCAGGCCGAGGGCGAGGAGGACGATGGCGACGGCGGCGGCGGGTTGCCAGAGTTCGGGGCGGCGGAGTGCGACGCCGACGAGGATCGCGGCGCCGGCGGCGGCGGATGCATAGAGGGCGGCTCGGGTGGGTGAGGTTGGGAGAGGCATTGAGGAGTTTTCTGGAGGGTTCAAGCGATGAGTTGTCGGCGATCGTCAGGAATCCCTCCCCTAGCCCCTCCCTTCTAGGGAGGGGGATTAGGAAGCCGCGAAAATCGCTGCTAGGCGGTCGATCGCTAGAGGCGGGCTGGCGAGGATGGGGACGCGGCGATCGGTTTCGGGGATGAGGTTCGCGACGCGGGCCATCGAGGCCTGAGCTAAGGCGATGACATCGACTTGCGATTGCAGCTCTTGAAGGGCTGCGAGGACGAGTTCGTCGTGCCGGGCCGCGTTGCCGCTCATGAGGGCTTCGAAGGCGCCGTCGCAGAGGCGGGCCGTGAGTTCAATCTCGCGGCCGGCTTCGGCGGCGCACCGCTGCACCAGGTCGGCGGTGGGCTCGAGCGTGGTTCGGAGCGTTGCGATCACGCCGATGCGGCGGCCGGTCGCGACGGCCTTCTCGGCCATGGGGCGATCGACGCGGAGCACCGGCACGCGGCTGAGCGAGGCGGCCGTCTCGACGGCGCGGCCGATCGATGAGCAGGTCACGAGCACCTGATCGGCTTCGGCGTCCTCGGCCGCGGCGACAAGCTGCGTCACGCGGCGGGCCGTTTGCGGGCGTAGGCACTGGTGGGCGATCACATCCTTAATCAGGCTGTCGTCGACCATGTTGAACACGGCAACGTCGGGCAGCTTCTCTTTGCAGAGGTGCTCGAACATGGGAACGAGCGTCGCGGACGTGTGCAGCAGGAACAGGCGCTTCTTGGCCATGATTGTTACCTCTTAGTTTTCCTTGCGGCCTGCGCGGTCGACGGCGACGGCGGCAATGATCACGACGCCTTTGACGACGAGCTGCCAATCGGGGGAGACGCCCAGCAGGACCAGGCCGTTGTTCAGTACGCCGATGATAAGGCAGCCCAGGACTGTGTTGAGAATGGAGCCACGTCCGCCGGAAAGGCTGGTTCCCCCGATGACGACGGCGGCAATGGAATCGAGCTCATATCCAAAACCGGCATTGGGCTCGGCAGCGTTGATGCGGGCGGAGTTGAGCAGGCCGGCGACCCCTGCGAGGGCGCCGCAGAGCAGGTATGCGACAGTCTTAATGCGAGCGACGTTGAGGCCGCTAAGTGCGGCGGCGCGTTCGTTGCCCCCGACGGCGTAGAGATGCCGCCCGAATGGCGCGCGGCGCGTCACCACGGCGAAGACTGCCGCGAGGGCCACGGAAATCCAAGCGGGCATCGGCACGTGGAGCGGCGCGCCAGTCGCCAAGTAAACAAAATCAGCGCCCAGATCGGTGATCGGGTGGCCGTCGGTCCAGCGGCGCGTAAGACCTCGGGCAATGCTGAGCATCCCGAGCGTCGCGACGAACGGCGGCACGCGGAGCCGCGTGATCACGCTCCCGTTGATCGCGCCGAGCAATGCGCCGACAATAATACCCACGAGCGCGGCGCCCAGCGGCGTGAACTGGATGACTGAATCAAACGCGGGAATGGCGACGCCCCGCGTGAGTGCGCTGGCCGCGACCGCCGCGCTGAGGGCCATGACCGATCCCACGGAAAGGTCGATGCCGCCGGCGAGGATGACCATGGTCATTCCGAGGGATAGGCAGAGGTTGACGGAGATTTGACGTAGGACATTTGCGCCGTTTTCCGGCGTCAGAAAGCGGTCGTTGGCGAAGCTCAGCACGGCGACCATGACGGCTAGCGCCAGGAGAGCTTGCAACTTCGCCAGATTCTCGCGGAGCTTATTGGGCGTCATGCGGTGAGCCTTTCCAGACGGCCGGTCGGCAGCGCCGCTTTCAGCAGTGCTTCCTCGGTCGCCTCGCCGCGCAGGTACTCGCCCGCGATGCGGCCTTCACAAAGCACCACGATGCGGTCGGCAACTCCGAGCACTTCGGGTAGCTCGGACGACGCCATGAGAACGCCGAGGCCCTCGTGGGCGAGGCGGTCGATCGTTGCGTAGATTTCGCGCTTGGCGCCGAGATCGATGCCGCGCGTCGGCTCGTCGAGGAGCAACACGCGGGGGCGCGCGGCGAGCCATTTGGCGAGGACGACCTTCTGCTGGTTGCCGCCGCTGAGGTTGCGGATGATCTGGTCGAGCGACGGAGTTTTCACGCCGAGTCGCTGGACGAATCCGGCGGCAAGCTCGCGCTCGCGGCGGCGGCTGATGAGGCCGCCGCGGACGACGTTGGCGAGCGACGCGAGCGTGGTGTTTTCGGCGACGGACATCGAGAGGACCAGGCCCTCGGCCTTGCGGTCCTCCGGCGCCAGAGCGATTCCCGCGGCAATCGCCTGTCGCGGCGAGCGGATGGCCGTCGGCTTGCCGTCCACACGAATGGCGCCGGTCGACGTACGCGAGTGGAGGCCGAAGATCGTTTGCAGCAGCTCCGTGCGGCCCGCGCCCATGAGACCGAAGAGGCCCACCACCTCGCCGCGGCGCACGCGGAGCGAGACGTTCTGAAGGGCAAGGTCGTCGCTCCTCGCAGAGCGGCGCAGCGAGAGATTGTCGATGGCCAGGATCTCGTCGCCGAGTTTTGCGGGGGATTTCACGTAAAGCTCCGACAAGTCGCGGCCGACCATGAGGCGAATCAACTCCGCTCGCGATGCCGGGTCGTAGGGCTGCGCGGCGACGAAGCGTCCGTCGCGGAGCACTGTCACGTCGTCGGCGATGTGTTGCAGCTCGTCGAGTTTGTGCGTGATGTAGATAAGGCCAACGCCGCGGGCCTTGAGCTGGCCGATGATGCGGAAGAGGACGGCGACCTCATGGTCGGTGATCGCGGACGTCGGCTCGTCGAGGATGAGCACGCGGGCGTCGAGCGACAGGGCCTTGGCGATTTCGACGATCTGTTGGGCGCCGATGCGGAGCCGGCCGACGAGCGTCGCGGGCGAGACGTCGAGCTCGAGCTGCCGAAGCAAGTCGGCGGCGGCGCGGTTCATCGTGCGGTAGTCGACCAGGCCAAGACGCGTGCGGGCCTCGCGGCCGAGGAAGATGTTCTCGGCGACGGTGAGGTCGGGGAAGAGATTCAGCTCCTGGTGGATGATCGCGACGCCGGCGCGCTGGGCGTCGCGCGGGCCGCGAAAACTCACGGGCGCGCCGGCGATGCGCAGTTCACCCTGGTCGGGGGGAAACACGCCCGCCAGGATGTTCATGAGCGTGCTCTTCCCCGCGCCGTTTTCGCCGAGGAGCGCGTTGAGCCGCCCAGACCGGACGGTGATCCTCACGTCGTCGAGCGCGCGCACGCCGGGGAACGATTTGCCGATGCCGCTCGTTTGGAGCAGGACGTCGGCGGCGTTCGGCAGTGGCGGTTCGGGCGTCATCGCGTGCGAATGGCTTGGACGGGAATAAACTTCAGCGGCTGGCGAACGGTGCCGCCGGGGACTTCGGCGCACGCGACGAATTGGAGCTTGTCGCCGACCTTCGCGTCGTCGCGCAGCGGCGGCAGCACTTCATTCTTGACGATGCGGTTGAGCCCCGCGGCCAGGGCGTTGAAGTCCTGCGAGTCGGGAAAATCATCGGTCTGGATGAGGCCCGTGGAGTCGCGCACGGCATTGCCATGGACAGGGCCCGTGACGAGCCAAAGCTGCGTGTTCTCACCGCCATCGAGCGCGACGCCGACTCGCGACCGCTCTACGACGACGATCGCTCCGCTGCCGCGCACAAAGAAGAACGTCGAGCGGCTCATGCCGACGCTGCGGCCGAACTCCTTGCGCGCCGCATCCGCATCGGTGGAGAGTCCCTTCAGAACGGCGGCCGCGTCGGCGGCCGAGTCGAGCGCGGGCGTCAGGCGTTTCTCCCAGAATTCCGCCGCGAACTTGTCGGCGTCGAAAACGTCCGCTTTGCGTTTGGCCTCGACTTCCTTGAGCGGCAGCACATGAAACAGCGGATAGCGCCACGTGATCCCCGCGAGGGCGAGCACGATTCCGAGGGCGATGAGGATGCGGTTCATGGCGCCGAGCTTTCGCGAGTGCGACGTCTATTCGTTTCGACCGAAGTCGGCGTACTCGGCGACGTTGTCCTTGGTGACAAGCTCGACCGCGACGGGGATCTTCTGCTCAAAGTCGCGTTTGCCTTCGCGGAGCCATTGGTCGGCGAACTCCGCGGCCTTGCGGGCCATGTCCTTTGGGAACTGCATGCCCGTGGCGACGATCTTGCCCTCGGCGATCAGCTTCACGACATCGTCGGCGCCATCGAAGCCAAAAACCTTCACCTGATCGCGGCCAGCGGCGACCAGGGCCTGGTAGGCGCCCATCGCCATGGCGTCGTTGCCGCAGAACACCGCGTCGATCTTGGGCTGATCCTGCAGGATCGACTCCATCTTTTCGAACGCCTTGGCGCGGTCGAAGTCGCCGGGCTGCTGGCCGACCATCTTCAGGCCCTCGTATTCGTCGACGACGCTGTGGAAGCCCTTCGAGCGATTGTGTGTGTTGTTGTCGCCGCTCTGGCCGAGGATTTCGACGTAGTTGCCTTCCTCGCCGACTTGCTCGACGAAATACTCGCCGAGAGCGACGCAGCCGGAATAGCTGTCGGACAGAATCTGCGACGTGGCGACGTCGGTCGCATTGATCTCGCGGTCGATGCAGAACACGGGGATGCCGGCCTCCTTCGCCTTTTTCACATTCTCGATCGAGCCGTCGGAGTCGGTGGCGTTGAACAGAATGGCGCCGTAACCCGCGGCGATGATGTTCTCGAAGTGGGAGGTCTCCTTGGCCGTGTCGTTCTGCGAGTCAAACTCGGTCGCTTCGTAGCCCAGCTCTTCGCAGCGTTCGATGGCGGTGTTCTTGAGGACGACGAACCAGGGATTGTTGAGCGTCGAGATCACGACGGCGATCTTCTTTTTCTCTCCCTTGGGAGCGGCGGCAGCGCCCTGGGCGCTCGCGTCTGGTGAGACAGGAGAAGGCGGCGTCTCCGACTTGCTGCAGGAGGGAATTACCGTGGTTGCGATGAGAAGTGCGAGCAGGGCGACGAATCGCCGGCGCGTTGCGTGCATGAGGTAGTCTCCGTGCTAATGGTCGCCGCGGACGGCGCCGAAGTAGTTGTCGTGGCCGACCTGGCCGCCTTTCAATGTGAACTCGACGCCATCGACCTCGGGCGACGTGGAACGGGCGCGGCACAATGGCGCGCCGGGCGCCGAGATCGCGACCATTTCAAGCGTCTCGATGCCGAGCGTTCGCGCGACCTGCCCAGCCGTGTCGCCGCCCGCGACGGCGACCCGACGCACGCTCGTGGCGCCGAGGGCTTCGCGGACGATTCGGCCCAGGAGGACGCCAAGGGACGAGCCAGTCGCGACGTGCGCCTGGGCCACCTGGGGGTCGACGCTCCCGCGGCTGGTGTGGACGATCACCGACTTCCCACGATCATGCTCGGTTTGGATGCGGTTGGCAATTGCCGTGATGTGTGAATCGAGATCGGGTGGCGAAAGGGCAAGCAGGCCGGGAGCGTCGAGAGGGACTTCGGCGAAGCCGTGGGCGACGGCCCAAGCGATTTGGCGGTCGGTGACGGGCGAGCAACTGCCCGAGACGGCGAGGACGCGGTCGACGGGCCCGAGCGCCGGCAGTTCGGCGGGCAGCGTTTGGCCCAGCGTCAGCCAGCGATTGGCGAGCGCCGCTTCGATGCCGGACGAGCCGGCGACAAACAGCGGTTTCGCTTCACGGCGCTGCAGTTCGACTAGCGCAGCGCCGATGGTCGCCAGGTGGGCGTTGGTCAGGGCGTCGAAGAGAACGATTGAGCCGTCGCGACACGCTGCCAGGCGGTTGAACAGTGCAGTCGGCGAGTCGTCGAGAGTCAGCACGTCGATAAGTTCCACGGGCCGGTCCGTCTGCCGTGCGAGGTGCAGCCGCAGGTCCGCCTCGTCCATGGGGGTCACGGGATGCCGGCTCATCGTGGGGTGACGATCCAGGCGGAACGGCGCGCTATCGAGCCCGGAGCGGGCGAACAGATTGCCAAACACGCAGAACCGCTGCAGCGACGGCGCCCCCACGACCAGCGGCGTGACGCGGTTCTGAAAAACGCGGGCGCCAATGTCGATCGCTCGACCGATGCTACCGGTCGAAGGCGAGGAGTCGAACGTGGAGCAGACTTTGTAGTGCACGAACTTCGGCTGCAGCGCTGCCAGCGCGGCGTATGCGCCCGGTAGCGCTTGGTCCATTTCGGCCGGCAACATCGTGCGAGACTGGCCGGCGACGCCAACGGCCGTCGCATGCGGATGGCGGGCGA
>JANOIK010000078.1:0-1654 GCA_031407585.1 Planctomycetota bacterium
ACCCCAGGCCGGCCGGCGTCGACAATCACGCCCTGCCGATGGTACGCGCAGTACTCCCAATCCGGCGTCGGATTCTCCGGTCCCAGGATGAACGCGACGCGGTCGTCCGTCGGGCTGCACGTCGCCACGCCGCAATGGGCGCCGCGGCCGCTCTCGTACAGGACCTGCACCTCGCCGGTGCGCACATGCACGCGCTCGATCCGCGTGCCGTCGAAGACCTCGCCGGCCGCGTCGCTGCGCGTGTCGTAAACGATCCACTCGCCGTCGGCGCTCCACACACCCGTGTTCGTGAGAATGTGGCCGTGCGGAGCGTGGGTGAGTTGGCGTTCCACGGCTTGATCGTCAATCGTCGTAGCCGTTCGGATGCGCCTTATGCCACTGCCACGCGCTCGCCACGATCGGCTCGATCCCCACGAACTTCGGCGTCCAGTCGAGCGTCTTCCGCGCGAGCGAGGGATCGGCCACGAGCGCCGGCGGGTCGCCGGCGCGGCGGTCCACCACGCGCGCCGGAATCTTGTGCCCCGTCACGCGCCGGCACGCCTCGGCCACCTCGGCGACGCTCGCGCCGGCGCCGGTGCCCAGGTTCAGCTTCAGCTCCACGCCGGGCTTCAGCCGCTCGAGCGCCGCGATGTGCGCCCGGCCCAGGTCGTCCACGTGAATGTAATCCCGAACGCACGTGCCGTCGGACGTCGGGTAATCGTCGCCAAACACGAGCACCTCGTCGCGCTGCCCCAGCGCCACCGCAAGCACCAGCGGAATGAGGTGCGTCTCGGGGTCGTGGTCCTCGCCGATGGAGCCATCCTCGGCGGCGCCGCTGGCATTAAAGTACCGCAGCGCCGCATAACCCCACCCGTACGCCCGTGCGTAGTCCGCCAGCGCAAATTCAATTGCCAACTTCGTGTATCCGTACGGATTGATCGGCGACTGCTTTTCGCTCTCCGTGATCGGCACCTTGTCCGGCTCGCCATAGGTCGCGCACGTGCTCGAAAACACGATCCGCTTCACACCCTCGGCCCGCATCGCGTCCAGCAGCGAGAGCGTGCCCGTCACGTTGTTCTGGTAATACTTGGCGGGCTCGGTCACGCTCTCGCCTACGTAGCAAAACGCGGCGAAGTGCATCACGGCGTCGATCTTGTGATCGCGCATCGCCGCGGCCAGCCGGGCACCGTCCATGAGGTCGCCCTCGATGAGGCGGCCCTGAGGCACGGCGGCGCGATGGCCGTAGGCGAGATTGTCGTAGATCCACGGCTCATGCCCGGCAAGCTTCAGAAGCCGCGCCGCATGCGAGCCGACGTAACCGGCGCCGCCGGTAAAAAGGACGTTCATCAATGCGATGGTATCCCCACTTAGCCCCCGGTCAATGACCGGGGGCTAAATGACGGATGGTTTCGGCTCCGGCGATCAACCCGTGAAGTACAGGTACGCGGCAATGATCGCGGCCATGACGGCGCACGATGCGATCACGTCGACGGCCGACCAACTCGCCCGCGACTCGCGTTTCTGCTCGGGAGTGATGGTGGCAAAAGTGAGCCCCTCGATCTGCTTTTCGTTGGGCGCCGCTGTCATGTAGCTGACCACAATCATCGCGACCATTGAGACGAGCAAAATCAGGATGCTGAAATACTGGAAGTAGATGTGGTTGACGATCCACAAG
>JANOIK010000360.1:0-1999 GCA_031407585.1 Planctomycetota bacterium
TCGATGTCTTTGGACTTCTCTTCGGCGGCGAGCACGTGTTCTTCGTGCTCCTTGAGCTCCGGGGTGATGTACCGCTCGGCGTTTTTCAGCGTTTGCTTGCGGATGAAGTCGGCGGGCACCTTGTCGCGGTGGGCGTGCGTCACCTCCAGGTAGTAGCCGAAGACCGAGTTGAAGCCGACCTTCATCGAGGCGATGCCCGTGCGCTGGACCGCCTCGGCCTGATAGGCGGCGATCCACTGCTTGCCGCCCTTGGCAAGGTCGCGCTCTCGGTCGAGGTCGTCGTGGAAGCCGGGGCGAATGAAGTTGCCTTCGCGGGCGACCAGCGGGCAGTCGTCCGCGAGGGCCGTTTCGAGCTTCGCGCGGACGTCGGCGCAGAGGTCGAGCCGGTCTTCGAGCTCGACGAGTCGCGGCGCTTTGCGCGCGGCGAGCTTCGCCTTAACCTTCGGCAGCGCGCGGAGCGTGCGGCCAATGAAGCTGAGATCCCGCGGCGTGGCTCGGCCGGTGGTGACGCGGGCGAGCAGGCGTTCCATGTCGTAGATGGGGGCAAGCGCCTCGCGGAGATCGTTGACCGCAGCCGCGTCGGCGTGCAGCTCGGCGACGGCGTCGAGCCGCGCGTCGATCGCCGTCACGTCGGTGAGTGGCCCGGCGAGCCAGGCGCCGAGCAGCCGGCCGCCCATTGCGGTGACGGTGCGGTCGAGCACGCCGAGAAGCGAACCCTCGCGTCGGCCGTCGCGGATGGTGCTGCAAAGTTCGAGGCTGCGGCGGGTCGATTCGTCGATCTGCAGTCGGCCGCTGCGGCTGTAGGCGACGAGCCGGTCGATGTGGCCAAGTGAGGATTTTTGGGTTTCGCCCAGAAAGTCGAGCACGGCGCCGGCGGCTTGAATCGCGGGGCCGTCGGATTCGGCGAAGCCGAAGCCTTCGAGCGAGTGCGTGCCGAAGTGCCGGGCGAGCGCGTCGCTGGCCGCCTCCCGGCCGAAGGACCAGTTCGGCCGGATCGTGATCATGCGGCCTTCGGTCCAGGCCTCGGGCAGGTCCTCGGCGTCGTCGCGGATGAGGATTTCGACGGGGCTGATGCGGGCGAGCTCGTCGCCGAGGCGGTCGGTGGGGACGGTGGTGGCTTCGAAGCGGCCGGTCGACAAGTCGATCCACGCTAAGCCGCAAGCAGCAGGGGAGATCGTGAGGGCGGCGAGGAAGTTGGAGGTGCGGGCGTCGAGCAGGGCGTCGTCGGTGACCGTGCCGCGGCTGACGATGCGGGTGACGTCGCGTTTGACGATCCCTTTGGCGTGGCGCGGGTCCTCGACCTGCTCACACACCGCGGCGCGGAGACCGCTGGCGATGATCTTGGCGAGGTACGACTCGAGCTGATGGTGCGGGAAGCCCGCCATCGGCACGGGGTTCTCCCCCTTGTCGCGGCTGGTGAGCGAGAGGCCCAGCACGCGGGCGGCCGTCTTGGCGTCCTCGAAGAACAGCTCGTAAAAATCGCCCATGCGGAAGAGCAGAAGCGCGTCGCCGGCGGCCGCCCTGGCGTCGCGATACTGCTGCATCATGGGGGTGAGAGACATGGCGAGCGATTCGGCGGGAGGGCTTTAATTCGGCGAAGCACGCATGCTATCAGGGGGGGGCTTAGTATTGCAAATTGACCATTGGTAATTGGCCATTGCAAATATCAGAGGGGGGGCGCGCGCCGCAACGCTGCACGTCAATTTGCAATGGCTAATGGCCAATGGCCAATTTGCAATTCCGCCGCCGCGGCGGACTACTTCGGCGCCTTGCGCGGCTCGCCTTCGAGGAACGGCTGGAGCTCGTTGAAGAAGTCGCCCGCGTCCTCGAATTGGCGGTAAACGCTGGCGAAGCGGACGAAGGCCACCTCGTCGAGATCGCGGAGGTGGTCCATGACCAGCTCGCCGAGCCGGCGGCTCTCGATCTCATTCTCGAACGTGCTGAACACGTCGTTCTCGATCGCGGCGACGGCCTTTTCGATGTCTTTGTCGCTGATCGG
>JANOIK010000398.1:0-2451 GCA_031407585.1 Planctomycetota bacterium
CTCACGGGCCGCGTCGCGCTGGCGCTCGCACTGCTGTATGTTCTGCTGCAGGGCGTTTCCGCTTAAATTGTTGATGAACTCCGGCGCCCGCGGATCGAACGACGCGTTCTCGCTGCTGATCACGCGGCCGGCGGGGCTCACCACGACCCACCGACTGTCGGGGTTCAGCAAATTCACCTCGCGGCGGCGCTGCGCGAGTTGTTCGTCGTCGAGTCCGCCGCGGAAGTCGTAGCGCTCGTAGTCGAGGTCGTCCGGGGCCGGAAGACCGGATGGCGGGTTCGAGTTTTCCACGCGGCCGAGCAGGATGAACAGCGGTTCGTCGGCGTCTTCCTTGGCGCCGTCGCGGAAGATCGTTTGGACCGTGCCGTTGGGCGAAAAGACGACGCCGAGCGAGCGGTCGCCGTCGGTAGGATCGAAGTCGATGCCGACGCCGCGCGGGAACTGCAAGGTCTGGGCGGCGGTGCGGCTGGGGGACTCGTTCGACACCGCCTGGCGGCGAATGCGGTAGGCCTTGCCGCCGGGAGTCAGAACGGGGATGTTCCCCGGACCCATCCGCCCGCGCCATGTGAGCCACCGCGCCGTGACGACGGCCTGGGAATCGAGGAACCACTCGCCGTTGAATTGGGTCGCGTCGTAGGCGTCGTTGTCGTCTTCGATGTCGTCGCAGTCGTTGAGTATGAGCTCGAACTGCTCCTGGCCGACCTGAACGATGTCGCCGGAACCAATCACTCCCCAAACGTCGTCGTTGTCCGACGGTTCGTTCTGGCCGTCGCGGTCGTCGTCGTCGAGCTCGGCGCCGCGGAACATCTGCGGGGGAATCCAGTCGCTGGGATCGGTCTGCATGCCTTCGCCGCCGACGCCATGGCCGAACCGAAGGTTGACCAAGGGGGGATCGCCCGGCGTAAGTGCGGGCGGCGTGTCGACGGAAGGCGGTGCGTACAGGTTTGAGTCGCCGTCCAGTACACCGACCGCAGCGGACGTGTTGAAGCCCGTGAACGGCGGCGGCTCGGCGATGATGTACGCCTCCAGGGCCAAGCCTGTGAGCTCGCCGGGATCGACGACGCCATCGTTGTCCGCGTCGTTCCACGTATCGCGGAAGCCGACGCCGACCGCGCGCCCGTCGCGAGCCGCTTGGGCTTGCGCCTGGGCGAACAGAGACGTGAGCTGCCGCGAAGCTTCGCGGATCTTGCGCGAGTCGTTGTTCGGCGAGATCGCCGGCAGCACCGCCGCGAGCAGCGTCACGAGAATGACGATCGTGACCAACAGCTCGATGAGCGTGAGGCCGCGCGGGGAGGAATAAGGCCGGAGGCTGGAGACTGGAGACTGGAGGTCCGGGTGCCATGCCCACGGAGGTCCGCCGACGTGGGCATGCTTGCGCGCCGAAAGACATGCCCACGCGGACGTGAGCATGGCACACGGACGTTCGGCGTTCGATTTGTGGCGGTTTTCAGTCATGTCGTAAACCAAGCGAGCGGCGCGGTCGCCGCGACGGATCAATACTCGTTCAGGTGGTTGTAGATGTTGTCGCGCCAGCCTTCGCCATCGCCTTCACGATCGGACTGCACGCCCAACTGCACGTCGAGGTTCTCGCCGTAGACGTACTTGTAGGGATCGAGCTCTGTGGTCGACGTCGCATCCGTCACAACGTCCGAGTCCTCGTCGGCGCCGATTGAGAAGATCAGCGGCACGAGACGGAACGCTCCGAGCAACGAGGGCGTCGTAGAGCTGGCAATCTGGTTGCGCGTGCGAATGGCCTCGATCGCCTGCTGCATCGCGGCGGGATAGTCCGGCAGGTTCACGTAGGGCGCAACCAGCGCGGTCGGTGAGTCGCGGCGATAAATGTCGAACGGATCGTGGTCCCCTGTGGCGTCGCGATTGCCCGCCGGGTCGAGCGGCTGCAGATCGGACACGAACCCCGCGGGCCAGCGAATCCACTGGATGGGCTGGCCCCAGCCGTCGATGAATTCTTGGGCGCCATCGCCATCAGTGTCGCCAAAGTCTTGGCTGGTGAATAGCGTGCGGGCCTCGCCGTCGCCCGTCGCGTTCATCACCAGCAAATACAAACATTCGGCGCCCTGGTTTGCCTCGACATCGTCAAAATCGCTGTTCTGCAGACCCTCTTTCAAATGCCGGAAATAGGTTTGCGCGAGCGCCGGCGTGGACGCGAGAATGGTCGGCGGGCGGAGCGTCGCATTCGCTGCCAGCGGATAGTTGAGAACATCGCTCCACCGGTCGGGCATTTCCATCTTCATCAGCTCGCGAAGGGCGAGCAATCGCGCGTCGGCAAGCATCTGGCCGCGCTGGGTCGCGCCGCCGGGGCCGGGATTATAGTCGTTGATAGCTCGCAAGATGTCCGGGTGCACATCCACGCGGCGGTTCGAGTAGGTATCCCACTGCTCCAGCACCAGGCCGCTGATCTTCGTGATGAGCGACTGCGTGCGGCGCTCGCGG
>JANOIK010000422.1:0-2142 GCA_031407585.1 Planctomycetota bacterium
TCGACTACGTGCGGCGCGCCAAGACGCCCGACTGGAACAAGATCGTCGAGATGGTTGCCGACCCGCTGGTCGAACTCCGCGTCGAAATCGCCGAAGAGATTCGCCGCAAGGAATCGCCTGACGCGATCGCGCCAATCGAGCGCGACGCGGCGCCTGCCGAATTCGCCGAAGAAGTGCGGCTCTACTACCAGCGACTGGGGAGCGGCGAATGAGCCTCGGCGCCTGGGGAGCCCCCGAGTGGATCGTGCCCGCCGCCGTGCTGTTCTGCGCGGCAATCGCAGCCGTAGCGTGGAGCTACTGGCGCCGCGGAGGCGTCGGCGGCAGCACCGCGCTCGTCGCCGCTGCGCTCAAGGGCGTCGGCCTTGCCGCGCTCGCGCTCAGTCTCGCCGATCCCCTGCTCAGCGGCGTGCGCCCCCGCCGCGGCGCCAACATCTTCGCGGTCGTCGTCGACGACAGCCAGAGCCTGCAAATTCACGACGCCGACGCCCGTCGCAGCCGCGGCGCGTCGCTGCAGCGAATGCTCCTTGCCGAGTCGCCCTGGCAAACGCGGCTCGGGCAGGACTTCGACGTGCGCCGTCTCGCCTTCAGCGCCCAGGTCCGCGCCGTCGACGATTTCTCCGCCCTCGCGTTCGACGGCCCAAGCACGGCGCTCTCCGGCACGCTCGAGTCGCTGGCCCGGCGATTCCGCGGCCTGCCCGTCGCCGGCATGCTGCTCATCTCCGATGGCAACGCCACCGACGCGCTCGCCGCCGACCTGCCCTGGGACGAGCTGCCGCCGATCTACCCGGTGATTGCGGGCTCCGACGACTCGCTAATCGATGTCAGCGTCGAACGCGTTTCGGCCAGCGAAACCAACTTCGAAACGGCGCCCGTCACGATCCGCGCCGACATTCGCACCACGGGGCTCGACGGCGAACCCGTCGCCGTCGCGCTCTACGACGAAGCAGGCAAAGTCGTCGAAACGCAAACCGCCCGCCCGCAGGACGATAGCGAGCTAGCGTCGGTGCGGTTCCAATTGCGGCCCGAGAAATCCGGCGTTAGCTTCTACAGTGTCGGCGCCCAAACCGAACGCGATGCGGCCGCCAGCGCCGAAGCCCGCGAAGGCGACGACAGTGATGATCGTGACGACGGTTCAACCGCCAGCGCCGAGCCCGCCGCCGACCGCCGCGCCACGGCCGAAGCCACGCTCGCCAACAATCGCCGCCTGATCGCGGTCGACCGCGGCGGCGGCCCCTACCGCGTGCTCTACGTCAGCGGCCGCCCGAACTGGGAGTTCAAATTCCTCCGCCGCGCTCTCACCGACGACGACCAACTGGAGCTGATCGGGCTCATCCGCATCGCCAAGCGCGAGCCAAAATTCTCGTTCCGCAGCCGGGATGACCAGGACACCAACCAACTCTTCGAGGGCTTCGAGAATCCCGACGGCGACGCCGCCGAAAGCTACGACGAGCCCGTGCTGGTGCGCCTCGGCACCGAGGACGCCGAGGAGCTGCGCGACGGATTCCCCCGCTCCGCCGACGAGTTGTACGCTTACGACGCGCTGATTCTCGACGACCTCGAGGCCGAGTTCTTCACGCCCGATCAGCTCACGCTCATTGACGACTTCGTGAGCCGTCGCGGCGGCGGCCTGCTCATGCTGGGCGGCGCCGAATCGTTCCTCTCCGGCAATTATCGCCGCACGCCCGTGTCCGACGCCCTACCCGTCTATCTCGACGCGCTCGAGTCGCTCGACGGCCCATCGACGACGACGCCCGACCAAAACTTCCGACTCGCCCTCACGCGCGAAGGTTGGCTCGAACCGTGGGTCCGCCTTCGCAAGACCGAGCCTGAAGACCGCCAGCGGCTCGCGACGATGACGCCGTTCCAAACGGTAAATCCAGCCGGGCGCCTCAAGCCCGGCGCCACGGTGCTGGCTCAGGTGCTGGACGACGCCGGCGCCGCGCGCCCAGCGCTCGTCGCCCAGCGATACGGCCGCGGCCGCTCGGCGGCGCTGCTCATCGGCGACATGTGGCGGTGGGGGCTCAAGCGCGGCAACGATTCTGACGACGACCTCGCCAAATCGTGGCGCCAAACCGTCCGCTGGCTCGTGGGCGACGTGCCGCAGCGCGTCGAAGTCGGCGTCGAGCCCGCCAAAGATTCCGC
>JANOIK010000450.1:0-2012 GCA_031407585.1 Planctomycetota bacterium
ATGATCCAGGCGAACACCTCGCCGAGCGTGGCATAGGCGTAGGTGTAGGCGCTGCCCGCCACAGGCGCCATCGCGGCGAACTCGGCGTAGCAGAGCGCGGCAAATACGCAACCGAGCGCCGCCACGCCGTAGGAAACCATCACCGCCGGCCCCGCGTCCTCGGCCGCCGCGCGGCCCGTCATCACAAAGATGCCGGACCCGATGATGCAGCCGACGCCCAGCGCGGTGAGTGACCAGGGGCCGAGCGCGCGGCGCAAGCGGTTCTCGCCGGCCATGTCGTCGATGAGCGCCTTGAGCGACTTGCGGCCGAGCAGTTGTTTCCAGCGCATGCGATTGGGTCCTGAGCGGCCGAAGGTCGGCAAGCGGGCTTTTCCCGAGATTTCGCGATGATAACTCGACTGGCGCCCGATTTGCTACGTCATTCTGCCGAATCGCACCTCACTTTTTTTAACGGAGAAGAAACCCCATGGCTGCGAAAGTGAAAGACCGCGCTGGCAAAGTCAAATACGCGTTGTTCGGCTGGCTGATTGGCCTGCCCCTGCCGATCATCTTGATCCTGTTTTTCATCAATGGCTGCGACTTCTAAATAGAGTCAGGCGGACTGCGGGCGCCACTGCTGACTCGGCCAACAGTGCGAAGCGGTACCAGCCGCGCACTGCTGGGCGACCCTGCAATGGCACCCGTTGGGCTTTGCACCCGGCGATCCGGCGTCACATGTTCGACATGGACAAGAAGTAATTGGGCGCTTGGAGCGAGAGCAATGCCGCCGCGGTGCAGAACGTACGATGCGTAATGCAGTGGTGCCCCGTCCAGCTTCCGTCGGCGTTCTGCACGCGGACAAGCTTGCGAGCGATCGTGGGATACCACTCGCGGCCGGCCCCCGTGTCGTCTTGCAGCAGGCACTCGGTCACCAGGAAGAAGCCGAGGAATTCCTCGCCGCCGGCCTCGGTAAACGGCCGGTCGCTCCACTCGGCGAACTTCAGCACCTTCTTCCGGCACTCGTGGAACACGGGGTCTTCGCGGAAGCCCATCGAATACAGCACGCGAATGCTCGCGGCGTTCTTGTAGAAGTCGTGCATCCAGCTTTCTTGGCTATCCATCGCGATGCGCAGCTTGGCGAGTAATCCATCGCTGGCCAGCTTTGCGGAGGCGTCGACCTTGAGACCGCTCGAGGCGCTCGACCGCAGGCACTCCCAGCCCATGACGGTGCCGAGCACAGGCGCCCAGCTTTCGTCGCCCCATGAGCCGTCTTTGCCCTGAGCGGCGCAGATGTCGACCACGAGCGTGTCGAGCGCGCGGCGGATGTCCTCGTCGTCGTCGCCCGCTTCGCCAAGCACCTCGCTGAGGAACAGCGCGGCGAAGAACCGGTCGGCGTTGGCGCCGATCTTCCGCTGGACAAGCGTGGCCTCGAAGACCGCCCGGTGACCGCGCGGCAGCCGCTCGACCATCGTCAGCACGGCGTCGAGCACCAGCCGTAGCTCTTTGGCGTGCGGCCCACCGTTGGGGGTGTTGCCTTCGGCCAGTAGCGCCAGCCCGGTGACGGCGGTGCAGCTCAGGTCGGCGGGGAGCCCCCGGTCGGCGCCTACCTGGCCGTGCGAGTTGATCGCCGAGAGGAGCCACTTCATCCCGCGGTCGATCGACCGGCGCGACTCGCGGGTGATGCCCGCTTCGCCGAGCGGTTCGGCGGCGGCCGGCTTGCCGGCGTCGAGGGCTACGGGCGTCGCTTGTTCGTCGCCGTGCGTGAGCGACGGGACGGCGGCCAACCCAATCACCCAGGCGAGGGCGAGTCCAGTCGCGGCAAGGAGGGGTTTACGCATCAGGCGGATCCGTTGGGGTCGTGTTCGTAGCGAAAGCCCCGAGCTTCTAAGTTTACCACGTTTTGCGGAACTTCAGGCTCGGGCGCCATGCCCACGGCCCGGCGTGTATAAGGACATCCGCCAGGTCATGGCGGCGCAGCAGGATTTGGTGGACATTGTCGCGCAGTTCGACCCGATGGTCGTAAAAATGTGCGG
>JANOIK010000458.1:0-3869 GCA_031407585.1 Planctomycetota bacterium
GCATTTGGTGGAATTCGCATCACCCGCTGCAAAATTCGTGAATTTTGCACAGCCGCGCCGCGGCGGAGTCGGTAAATCCCGATGCGCGGCGGGGCAGGGGCGTGCAAAATTGGTGGGGTTTTGCTCATGGCGTGAGGAAAGCAGGGAGCAGGGAGAAAGGAACAAGGAGTGAGGGGACGGGAAACGGGGGACGGAAGACAGGAAGAAGTGAAAACTCCCTGCTCCGGGCTCCCTGCTCCCTGCTCCCTGCGTACAAAAACACGAGCCGTGGGAGGTTCCTTGGCGGTTGGAACCTCCCACGGCTCGTGTTTTGTCACGATGCCTTTTGGGTATGTCTGTATATTAGTGGATGGGGTGGCCCAAAGCAAGGGGGAATAACAAAAGGCGGAGTTCGGTCCGCGATTTGGAGGCTGCCCATTCCGTGATCATAAATCGTCGATCTGCTGGGCATCGCTTCAACCCGCGTGCGATTTGCGCGATGCATTTTCGCTCTTCGAACCGCTTATACGAAACGGGAAATCGCTCGGACTCCAAGGCGGTGCGAAGCTAAGAGCGGCTGCGAATACCACCAATGCGGCCGGGACGAGCAGCGATAAGTAGCCGTACCTGTCGGTCAACGGAAGGGATAATACACCGCCCATGATGTAGGCCAGGATTTTTCCGCCGCGGAGGATGGCGCCTTTGATGGCAGCGTGGCGTTCCTGCCCGCTCGCAAAAAAAGCTGTGCCAAGATGAATGCCGAGGTCGGTCGTTGGGCCAGTGAGGTGCGTCGTGCGAATGGCCAACCCGGTCGTCGAGGCGACAGCGGCGTTTTGAAGACCCATCGCAAACGCGAGAACTGACAGCAGAATAACAGGCGGCGGGTCGGCGGCCAGTTGCTCTCCCACTGGGCCAAGAAGACCGCCGCTCCCTGCTACGGCTGTGCCGAACAGGATTACGGCGACGAGAATTAGTGGACTCGCCCATTGAGGATGACGCCCGCGGTAGGCTCTTCCCTGAATCCAGATCACCGATGCAAAAGCGCCGGCCAAAAAGCAGACGAACACGATCGCGTACTCTGCCGATAGGCCCAGGTGATGCCACTCCAAGCCAACTCGCGTCGCCGTGCCGGTGACATGACTTACGAATTGCTCACATGTCAGAAATGCGAAGCCGTTAACGGCCCCCGCGGCGCACGCGAGAGCGAACCAGCTGAGCGTGTGCCGCGGCGAGTAAATGGTGTCGGGCGTATGGAGTGTGATTGCCATCAATGAAACTCGCAACGTGACCTGCCATACAAATGGGATCCGTCCCCTGGGGACCTCTGGAACGATTCCGGTCTGCGGGCGCGCACCACCCTGAGCGTTACAACGACTGGGACGGGATGAGGCGGGTGGGCGGCACGATCGACGGCGGCGGTCGATCGGCCAATGGAACGAATTGGCTTCGACCCGGATCGTAGGCAAAGATTTCACCCGTCTCGATCTTGTACATCCATCCGTGCAGCTTGAGGGTCCCCTGTGCAAGACCTACAGCGACGGCTGGATGGGTTTGCAGGTTGGTAAGCTGAACGAGGACGTTTTCCTGAGCTGTGGCCGTGAGCAGCGCCTGGTCTGCCAGATGGCTGTACTTTTGCTTGGCGATGCAGCGCACTGCCTCGGCATGCGACAGCCACGCGGCCATCGCGGGCATCTCGCGGAGGGAATTCGGCTGCACCAGGGCTTTCATTGCGCCGCAGAGGGAGTGCCCGCAAACAATGATGTCCCGGATGCCGAGGCCGGTGATCGCGAACTCAATGGTCGCCGCTTCGCCATTATTGGCCGCGCTGTGCGGAGGAACGATGTTTCCCGCATTGCGCAGTATGAACAAATCGCCGGGGCCGGTCTGAGTGATTAGATTCGGGCTGATGCGGGAGTCCGAACAGGTGATGAACAGCGCGTCGGGATGTTGTCCGGTGGCGAGGCGCTCGAACAACTCGCGCTGCGAGCTAAAGATGCTCGACTGAAAGTGGTGGATGCCCTGAACTAACTTTTGCATGGTCAGCCTCCGTCGCGCCGTCATTCAGCCGCGCGCCGCACAACATGGCATGCGCATCGCCCGGGCTTTTGGTGGTCCTGCAAAATGTATTCCACGGCGCTCGCGGCTTGCCTAAATTAGGGCCTCACGCGATGTTACGAAGAGCAACGCGCGAACGTCCAATGGGCAATAGACTGCCAACTTGGCCGGCGCAGGTTTTTAACGTGAACTCTGGATACGGAGTTGCTCCGGGCAACGCCTCGGCCAGGGTTGGGAATGCCGCTGGCGTTCTCGGAGCGTGAGCCGCGGAGGATTCGGCCTCGGTTGGGCTCCGATTGATGGAGCGTCGTTTGCGCGGCCGCGTGGTGCTTTGGGACTTGGACCTAGGGTAGGACGCTGCGCGTCCAACCCTAGGCTATGGTGTGGAACGCCGTTGGCGTTCGGGGAGCACAGGCGCGACTGATGCGGCCTTGGCGGACGGCCTATTGATGGGCCGTTCGCTCGGCCGCTGGGGGATGGGACCTCGGGACCAGGGGTGGCGCTGCGCCTTGGCGCGCACACCGCCTTGAATCGGCGCCGAGCGTGCTACTTCTGCGGCAGTTCGTCGTCGGCCATCTCGCGGCGGCGCTTGGCGTTCTCGCCTCGCAGCTGGGCGGCGAAGTCGTCTTTCGGGAAGCACTTCTTCATGATCCAGATCAGCCACGCGGGACCGTCGTCGGACTGCGGCGGCTTTTCCGACGCGAAGGCCGCGACGAGATCCACCAGGAGCTTGAGGCCGGCGAACGGGATGCCGAACGCGGCGTTGTTTCCCGTGAGGGCCGCGAGCGCCATGCCGAAGATGATCGCCAGTTGCACGACCAGCACCCGCGCCAAGCCGTGCCCGGCGACGAGTTTGAGCCACGCAAATGACCGGCTGCGGAGGCCGACCAGGTCGCACAGGAACCCGATGAGTTGACTCAGGCCGATCGCGAGCAGGGCCCAGCGCATCGTGTCGGCGTCGGGAGCCGCCTTAAATATGCAGGCGAAAATCGCCAGGACGAACACGCCGTGGGCGAGCGTGAAGATGACGCTGGTTGAGAGATACTCGGCGAGGAAGGCGCCGCTCATTTGGAGCCCCAAGTGCTTGCGAAAGTGTCCGCGCTTGCGAGTGAGCCGGCGATGGAGCCACATCCGCAGGGCGATGAAGATGGTCCCGATAGCGTTTTCGCCCCAGTAAATGGCGAGCGCCGTCGGCCCCGACCAGCCGGCCCAGCCGAGTCCCCAGATGACGAGCCCGTTGTTGAACAGGACCGACAAAATGGCGACGATGGCGTGCATGGCCCGAAAGTATACCGGTCCTCATTGCACTTCGCACCGCCCGGGGATCGGGCGACGACACTCGGAAAAACGTCGCGGGGGCCGGGTGGGTCGAACGCCGAGTGGCTTGCGCGCGTTGGATGACACGTGACGCGGCACGGCGGCTCGTCTGAAGTCTGCGCCGGGCGTGGTTGACGGCCCGCCGGACCACGCCCCGCCACGGCGGATTCAAAGCAACCTGCGGAAGACCTTGGGCGTGCCACCCTGACCAGAGGGGATCAGAAGCCGCGTGAGAAGCAAACTCTACTTGTACTCCAGAATATCACCGGGCTGGCACTGGAGTGCTTTGCAGATTGCTTCCAGCGTTGAGAGCCGAATCGCCTTGGCCTTGCCGTTTTTTAGGACGGAGATGTTGGCCATCGTGATGCCGACTTTTTCGGCGAGCTCGGTGACGCTCATCTTCCGCTTCGCCAACATGACGTCGATGTTAATGATGATTGCCATGCCGGTCTTTTATACCGTCAGGTCATTCTCCGATTTTATGTCCACGGCATTTTTCAAAACCCGTTCAAACATCC
>JANOIK010000483.1:0-6468 GCA_031407585.1 Planctomycetota bacterium
CAGCCCATGACGGTGCCGAGCACTGGCGCCCAGCTTTCGTCGCCCCATGAGCCGTCTTTGCCCTGAGCGGCGCAGATGTCGACTACGAGCGTGTCGAGCGCGCGGCGGATGTCCTCGTCGTCGTCGCCTGCTTCGCCAAGCACCTCGCTGAGGAACAGCGCGGCGAAGAACCGGTCGGCGTTGGCGCCGATCTTCCGCTGGACAAGCGTGGCCTCGAAGACCGCGCGGTGACCGCGCGGCAGCCGCTCGACCATCGTCAGCACGGCGTCGAGCACCAACCGTAGCTCTTTGGCGTGCGGCCCGCCGTTGGGCGTGTTGCCTTCGGCCAGCAGCGCCAGCCCGGTAACGGCGGTGCAGCTGAGATCGGCGGGCAGCCCCCGGTCGGCGCCCACTTGGCCGTGCGAGTTGATCGTCGAAAGGAGCCACTTCATGCCGCGGTCGATCGACCGCCGCGACTCGCGCGTGATGCCCGCCTCGCCGAGCGGTTCGTCGGCGGCCGGCTTGCCGGCGTCGAGGGCTTCGGGCGTCGCTTGTTCGTCGCCGTGCGTGAGCGACGGGGCGGCGGCCGACCCAATCACCCAGGCGAGGGCGAGTCCAGTCGCGGCAAGGAGGGGTTTACGCATCAGGCGGATCCGTTGGGGTCGTGTTCGTAGCGAAAGGCCCGAGCTTCTAAGTTTACCACGTTTTGCGGAACTTCAGGCTCGGGCGCCATGCCCACGGCCCGGCGTGGGCATGACCAACTCGCCGCCAGCATGGCCACTCAAGGCAGTGGCCATGGCACACCTTAGTCGCGCTCCCAGCCAATAAGGCAATTCTAGTCCTCCGCGTCACTGCCGTCGCCGCACATTTTTACGACCATCGGGTCGAACTGCGCGACAATGTCCACCAAATCCTGCTGCGCCGCCATCACCTGGCGGATGTCCTTATACACCCCGGGCACCTCATCGTTGCCTGCACTGATGATGTCGATCCCTCGCTCGGCGAGCTCCTTCCGCACGTGGCCGATGCGGAACATGTCGTTCGCCTTGCGGCGAGACATCTGCCGCCCTGCCCCGTGCGACGCGGAGTTGAAGCTTTCGGCCACGCCGCGACCGCGCACGATGAACGCGGGGTCGGCCATTGACCCGGGGATGACGCCGAGCACGCCCGCCCCCGCCGGCGTGGCGCCCTTGCGATGGACCACCAGGTCGCGCATCCCATGTCGCTCGAGCCACGCGAAGTTGTGATGGTTCTCAACGCCCGCGATGATGTGGGCGCCCAGCTCGCCGCTCACCAGCCGGTGAATCACCGCGTGGTTGGCGGCCGCGTACTCGCCCATGAGGTTCATCGCCGCCCAGTACTCCTGGCCGGCTTCGCTGTCGAGATCCAGCCACGCAAGCCGTCCGAAGTGGCGGCCCTCGGGGGGCAGCGACTTCTGCGCGATCGCGCTGTAGGTGCTGCACACCGAGGCGCCAACCCCGCGGCTGCCGCTGTGGCTCAGCAGCGCCACGTATCGCCCCGCGTCGAGGTTCAGTTCTTCGTCGCGCGCCGCAAGAGTCAGCAGCCCGAACTCGACAAAGTGGTTGCCCGAGCCCGAGGTGCCAAGCTGCCGCCAGGCGGTGTCCTTCTTCTCGCGCGTGATGCGCGACACGGTCCAGTCGCGATCCATCACGTCGTGCGACTGCTTGGGCCGATGCTCGACGCCGATGCCGAACCGCGTGCCGCGCTCGAGCGCCTGCTTGAACCGCTCGCGCGGACCCGTGGCGCCCGGGTCGAGCGTCTCGGCCGGCAGGTCGAGCACCGAGAGCTTCATCCGGCAGGCGATGTCGACGCCCACGGCATACGGAATCACCGCGTTCTCGCACGCCAGCACGCCGCCGATCGGCAGGCCGTAACCCAGGTGCGCGTCGGGCATGAGTGCCGCGCCCACCGCCGACGGCACGCGGCACGCATCGCGCATCTGCGCGTGCGCCGCGGCGTCGATGTCCTCGCCCCACGTGCGGTAACCAATCGGCTCGCGCGGCGTGAGCAGCTCGTCCCGCTCGTCGTGCCCCAACAGCTCGCCCGCCAGCCGGCCCCAAACGGGGTCGTGCACGAACGTTGCCGGCGCCGCCACGACTTGCTTCACCAGGTCGCGAGCCCGGTTCCCCTTCAGCCCGAACCCCAACCCCTGCATCGCGGCCGTGCCGAGCGCATCGATGGCCGCCCGCGCACACCGCGGCGGCACCCCGAGCTTTTGTAATTGGCGGCGGTTCATGGTATGTAAGTGCTGCGAGCGGTTCACGACGTTCGCTAGATTCTTTGCCGAAGCGCGAGATTAGGCAATCCAATCCGTGTGCCATGCCCTCGTCCGCGTGGGCATGTGAAGCGAAGAGGGACATGCCGACGAGGACGACGGCATGCCACCCAAGTCCCTCGAATGTCAATCTGAAAATTAGAGCCGCTGAGAATCGAGCGTCATGATCAAGCGAGTCGTTCCCATCCTGCTGCTGGTGCTCGTGCTCGCGGGCCTCATCGCGTACAGCCAATACCGCCCGACGCCCGACCGCGTTTCGGGGTTCATCGAGGCCGACGAGATTCGCCTCGGCTCACGCGTCGGCGGCCGCGTGGCCGAAGTGCGCGCCGAAGAAGGCCAGACCGTCAAGAAAGGCGACACCCTTATTCGGCTCGAGCCGTTCGATTTGCTCGCCGAGCAGAAGCGCGTCGCCGCGACGCTTGCGGCGCGCGAGGCCGACTACCAGCGGGTGAAGTCGGGCCTCCGCAAGGAAGAGGTCGCCCAGGCCCAGGCCCGGTATGAGCAGCTTCAGGCGGCGCTCGACGAGCAGGTGGCCGGCCCGCGCAAGGAGGAGATCGACGCCGCGAAGGCGAATCTTCGCGTCGCCGAGGCCCAGCAACGGCTGGCCCAAGAGAACTTCCGCCGCGTCAGCCAGCTCGCGGGCACCAACGCCACGACGCAGGAGGAACTCGACCGGTCCACCGAATCGCTGGCCGTGGCCGAGGGGGCCGTCGCCGCGCAGCAGGAGGCGCTCAACCTGCTGCAGGCGGGCACGCGCGAGGAAGTGGTGCGGGCCGCGCGGGCCCAGGCCGAGGACGCCCGGCTCGCGGCGGAACTCGCGAAGCAGGGCTTCCGCGCTGAGGAAATCAAACGGGCCGAAGCCGCCCGGGACGCCGCGCAAGCCGCGCTCGAAGCGATCGACCAGCGCATCGACGAATTGATCATACGCAGCCCGGTCGACGGCGTGGTCGAGGCGCTCGACCTGCAGCCCGGCGACCTCGCCGGCGCGGCGGCCCCCGTGCTCTCGATCATGGACGTTGGCCACTTGTGGGTGCGGGCCTACGTGCCTGAAAACCGTCTCGACCTTAAGTTGGGGCAGAAAATCGAGATCGCCGTCGACAGCTTTCCGGGAAAGCGCTTCGCCGGCGAGCTCACGTTCATCTCCCGCCAAGCCGAGTTCACGCCCAGCAACGTGCAAACGCCCGAGGAGCGCGTGAAGCAAGTGTTCCGCATCAAGGTCGAACTCCGCGAGGGCCTCGACCAACTGCGCCCCGGCATGGCCGCCGACGTGTGGCTGTCCGACGAGTCGGCCCCGGAGTCAGAATGATCACATTCGCAATTCGTCGTTACACCGTCGTCGTCGTCGCTATCGGGCTCACTGGCAATGTGGCTCGAAGCGAAGTCTCTAATAAGTCGTTTCAGTACGCCGCTCAAATCGACGCGATGTTCGCCAAATACGATCGGCCGGACTCGCCCGGCTGCGCGGTGGGCATTATTCAGGACGGGGAGCTCGTCTACAGCAAGGGATTCGGCTCCGCCAATCTCGACTATGAAATCGCAATCACGCCCCAAACGAGCTTCGATTCGGCCTCAGTTACCAAGTCGTTCACGAGCGTGTGCGTGGCAATGCTCATGGACCAAGGCAAGCTGCGCGAAGACGACGACATCCGCAAGTTTCTGCCCGAGATGCATGCCTTCGACCCGCCGATCACTGTGGGCGACCTGCTGCGATGCCACAGCGGGATGCGCGACTATATCTTTCTCATGCAACTCGCGGGTTGGCCGCTCGAAATCGGTTGGGTCCAGTACACCGAGGCCGACGTGCTGCAGATTCTCGCGGCGCAGCGCGCGCTGCACTTCCCGTCCGGCTCAAAGCTGGGATACAGCAATTCCGATTACTTTCTGCTGGGGCAGATCGTCGAGCGCGTGAGCGGCACGCCGTTGCCGCAATTCGCGAAAGAGAACATTTTCGAACCGCTCGGCATGTCGCGCTCAGAGTATCTCGATCGGCCCGCGCTGGTGCATCCGCAGCGGGCCATCGGTTACGAGCGCGGCTTCGGCGGGTGGAACGGGTGGAGCTACGCGGGCCCGGTCATGGGCGGCTGCGGGGTCCGAACGTGCATCGACGATCTCTACCGCTGGGATCAGAACTTCGAGCACAACCGCCTCGAAGGGGGCGCGCATCTAGACAACTTCCTGCGCGACGGCGAACTGGCGAGCAATCGTTATTGCCTCGACACGGATGCCAACCAGAAAAAGATGAAGCCTGACCCCAAGGCGGAGCCCGCGGGAAGCTATCGTGGCGTGACGCGGATGCAATTCACGGGCGGCGGCTGGGGCTCGATGGCGGGAATTGCTCGGTTTCCCGAACAGCGATTCACGGTCATTTGCCTGGCGAACACCGAAGACATCATCCCCTGGATGGTCGGCGCCGACATCGCGGACCTGTGCCTCGCCGAAGAGCTGGGCCCCGCAAAAAAGTCGGACTTTCCCCGCAAACCTGTCGACCTCGCCGAGCTTGACCCGTCGGACCTTCCGTCCGAGGACGAACTTCGCGCGAGCGCCGGAACGTATCTCGATAAAAATGGACGCGTTTGGACGATCGCTCTTCATGACCGCGCGCTGCAGCTCACTCACGACCAATTCGGGGAGTTCCGCCTGCGATCGGTTCACGGCGATCGTTTTACTCCCGTGGGCTTTCCGTACGAGAACGAGACCGTGCATTTCGAACCGCGCGACGACGGCGCCCGCGTGGAACTCGTTTACGAATGGCCGGTAGGATCGATTGACTTTAAACGCATAGAACCGCTCGAGCTCACCCGCGAGCAGCTTGAAAACTACGCCGGCCGGTACGACAGCGCCGAGCTCATGGCGACCTATCGATTTCGGGTCGCTGCTGGCGCGCTCGAATTGCGCATCAACAACCTGGCGTGGGAGCCGCTGACGCCCACGCTTGCTGATGAATTCGTCCCGCGCGTTCGCCATGCCATGGACTCGCGCATTCTGCGGTTTCGCCGCGACGATGGCGGCGACGTTAGCAGCGTGGAAGTTGAAAGCGGACGGGCGGCCGGCGTTAGGCTCCAGCGAGTCGCCGAGGAGTGAATGCCGAACGCCTCCCTCGCATCCCGCGCCATGACCGACCCGCCCATCGATGTGCAGGGCCTCACCCGCCGCTTCGGCGACCTCGTCGCCGTGCGCGACGTCTCGTTCCAAGTCGAGCGCGGGTCCATCTTTGGCCTCCTCGGTCCCAACGGCAGCGGCAAGAGCACCATCATCCGCATGCTGCTCGGCATTCTCCCGCCGTCCGAGGGCACGGCCACGGTGCTGGGTTACGACATCCGCACCGACGCCGAGCTCATCAAGCGCCGCATCGGCTACATGTCGCAGCAGTTCAGCCTGTACGCCGACCTGTCGGTGCAGGAAAACATCGATTTCTACGGCCGCATCTACGGGCTGGACCCCCAGCGGCTCGAGCGGCGCCGCGGCGAGGTGCTCGAGCTCACCGGCATCGGCGACCGCGTCGACCAACTCGCCGGCACGCTCTCCGGCGGGTGGAAGCAACGGCTCGCCCTGGCCTGCGCCCTCATCCACGAGCCCGAGCTGCTCTTCCTCGACGAGCCCACCGCGGGCATCGACCCCGTGGCCCGCCGCCAACTGTGGGACTTGCTGTTCGAGCTCGCCGGCCGCGGCGTCACGCTGTTCGTCACCACGCACTACATGGACGAGGCCGAGCGGTGCATCGACGTCGGCTACATCTTCATGTCGCGGCTGCTGGTGAAGGGCAAGCCCGAGCAGCTTAAAAGCCTGCCCGCGGTGACGCCCGCAGGCACGCGGCGTTACGAGCTTCGCGTGCCCCGCCCCGCGGAGCGCCTCAGCGCTCTCCGCGCGATCGACGGCGTGCGCGACGCCACACTGTTCGGCGAGACGGTGCACGTTATGCTCGACGATAGCATCGCGCCCGCCGAACTCGTCGCCCGCCTCGGCCTCGCCCCCGCGGACGCCGACTTCCGAGAAACGACGCCGACGCTCGAGGACGTCTTCGTCACCCTCACCGCCGATGCCGAACGCCGCGCAAACGCCGGGCCAGCGCCCGCGGCGCCTCGGACTGGTCGCTTAAGCGACCAGTCCGCCCCGTCGAAAACCGTTACCCCCGCGCACCCCATTCCCGCCGCGCCTCTGGAGCGCCGCGGCACGCTCACGGGCTTCTTCGCCAT
>JANOIK010000493.1:0-3060 GCA_031407585.1 Planctomycetota bacterium
CCTGGCCGGGCGGCTCGGCAAGCTCCAGGAGCTCGAGCAGATGCTCAAGAGCGCCAGAGTAAAACTCGCGTCGCTCCACGCTCCGGCGTCCGAACGAGTCGGCGCCTACGTCTTGTGGGACTTGGCGACCGGGCAGTGGCACTTCTTCGCGCCGGGGTTGCCCCCCGCCCCGGCGGGGAAGACTTACCAGCTGTGGGCCGTCGCCGAGGACAATCGCCCGCTGGCCGGGCCGACGTTCACAGTCGGGTCCTCTGGCATCGGGAGCGTAGTGGCCGACTTCCCCGATCTCCGCCCCGGGAATTCTACCAAAGCCGTCGTAACCCTAGAGCCACAAGAGGGCTCCCAACAGCCTGTGGGGAAGGTCGTGCTCGAGGCGCCTTTGTGAATTTTTGGCCACCATTACGAGTGAAGTGCGTCAAAATGGCAGACAAGGCATCTTGGGGGGAAATTTAATACATCTATTTCTCTTTCCCAAACGTAAGAGATACGTCACGATAGAAGGGTCTGCGGTTGACTAAGCCGCAGCTCAGTTGTGACTTTTTATTCGCTAATTCGCTCGCTAATGATTCTCACCTAGGAGTCGACTCGTGAAGAAAACTCTCCGCGCACTTCTTTGCGCAACTCTCGCAATGCTCAGTCTCCAGTCGGCAACGGCAGAGACCATCTACGGCATCGCCGCCGTTGGCAACGCGACGAATCTGATTCGATTCGATTCGAGTTCGCCGAACAATCTACAATCAGCGAACTTCATTTCGGGATTGCAGCCGAACGAAACGATCGTCGGCATCGACTTCCGCCCTTTTAACGGGCAACTCTATGGCCTGGGTTCGAGCAGCCGGCTCTATACAATTTCGCTGTCGGGCGTGGCGACGGAAGTTCCTCCCCCGGGCCCCTTCACTCCCGCACTCAACGGCTTTAACTTCGGCTTTGCTTTCAACCCCGTGATCGATCGGATTCGCGTGGTCGCCGAAACGAACTCGAACATGGTTCTGAATCCCAACGACGGCTCGGCTACGGCGGTAACCAACCTGTTCTTCGGCGCCGCTGATCCGAACTTTGGAGCCGACCCTAACGTCGTCCACTCGGCGTATACCAACGATTTCAATGGCGCCACGTCCACCCAGCTTTATGGGATCGACAGCGGGCTCGACATACTGGTCACGCAGGCTAACAGCTTTGGCACACTCGGCACGGTCGGTCCGCTTGGGACCAACATTGGCGCCGTCGGCGGGTTCGACATTTCTGGACCGACGGGCACGGCCTATGCCGCGCTCCTACCCGCGAACTCTTCCCAGTCCTCGCTGTATTCCATCAGCCTCCTCACTGGCTTGGCGACCAACCTCGGCGTCATCGACGGTGGCTTGGTTGTCACCGCGATGACCGTCGTCCCGGTTCCCGAGCCCACGACGCTCGGCATGTTCGCCCTGGGCCTTGTCGCTCTGGCCGTCCGCCGTCGCACGCGTTGAAATCGCGCTGGATTGAGCGTCGAATTCACGGGACCCCCGGTCAGATGACCGGGGGTTCTTTTTTGCGCCGTTGCGTCCCCGCGGTCCCGGAGGCGAGCGCCATGACGAGGATCGCCTCGCAGCGAGGTTCCGGCACTCCTACGGAGCCTCCGCCCGCGCCGAGCTGCCGCTGCCACAGGAGAAGATCGGCGCCGGTCCAGCCGCGCCTGGCAAATGCCCTTCGCCACACGTCGAGGTCCGCCGCGGTCACGGCGCCGCTGCCGTTGAAATCCCCCGCGAGCGCCGGCGTCTCGATCGCCCCGATGTCCACGCCCGCGCCCTGCGGCCGCGGCACGCCGAACGAATCGACGCTCGGCGCCAGCGCCGCCACGCCCGCATTGAGCGCCACGGCTCCGGGCTTCAGTCGGTAGTCGCCGATCGCCGGGTTCACGAACAGCGCGCCCGGCGTCGCCACGATCGAGTGCAGGTCGTTGCCCGTAGCGGCTCGCCACTCGGCGAGCGACTGCACCGAGTCGCCATCGTCGGTCGTAAAGCGCGAGATCACCACGTTGTAATCACTGTTGAGACCCTCGAGGCTGTCGTCCCACACCGACATCGCGCCGCGGTAAGAGCCGTCGTTGAGCAGGATGTTGTTCCGCACCGTGTTGTTCGTCGATTCATCGCGAATGTTGAGCGCCCACCGCGACGCGATCGGCTCGTCGTCGATGCCAACCCTGAAAATCGCCGGCGGCTGGTGCACCGTGTTGTTGACGACGACATTGCCGCTCGAGCCCTCGGCGCCATCGATCATGTAAAGCGAAATGCCGCTGGCGTGATTGCCGTACAGCAGGTTGTTCTCGATCCGCGAATCCTGCACGCCATCCATATTGATGCCGCTGCCGCCGCCCACCGGGCCATTGCCCACGGGCTTGGCGTTGTCGTAAATCACGTTTCCCGTGACAAGGGCGCCCGAGATGATCCCGTCGCCGGGTTGCTGGTCGAAGTCGCCGTTCATGTGAATGCCGCTGCCGTGGTTGCCCCACGAGATATTGCCGCGCAGCGTGGGCCGGTCGCCGCTGTTGGAGACGTAGATGCCGTGCTCGATGATCGAGCCGCTCGTCTCGTTGTTCTCGATGACCAGGTCGTTGTCGAAGCCGGTGAAGATGCCCCACCGCCCGTTGTCGTAGGCATGCACGTTGCGAATGGTGACGAAGTCGCCGAGCACACTCCGCACGCCGGCGCGCTCCATGCCCGTGACCGCGAAACCGTCGATCACGATGTGCGAGGCGCCTTCCAGGTTGATGCCGTCGGGCGTCGTCAAGTTCTCCTGGACGACGCGAGCGCCCGGCTCGGCGAAGAACTCGATGGGACTGCTCGCCGTGCCGTCTTTGGCGAGATGGAAGCCGCGATAGTTGCCCGGGCGGACGACCACGCGATCGCCGGCGATCACCTGGTTCGCCGCGCGTTGCAGCGTGAGCCACGGCGCCGCGACCGTTCCCGCGGCCGCGTCGCTGCCGTTCGGGGCGACGTAATACTGAGTAGCGCCTCGGCACTGCTCGCCGGAAAGCCACAGTGGCAGCGCCAGCGCTAACGCCAGCGCGGGGAGCACGCGCAC
>JANOIK010000513.1:0-9388 GCA_031407585.1 Planctomycetota bacterium
CGACGCCGGGGAGTTAATTCCGGGCGTCGTCGACGATTGCTGGCAAGAGGACGACCAAGAGCGGCGAAGCGAGTCCGTGTTGGTTCGACCACCGGCGTCGTACCGTCAGGCGTATGGCGACGAGCCTATTCGCGTCGGCATAGTCGAGTTTCGGATTATGCTCTTCTTGGCCAGTCGGCCCTACCACGCCTTCACTCCACGCCAAATCGCGGACGCGGTGACCGCCGATAGCCGCCCCGTCGCGGAAGGGGCTGTCGATGGTCATGTCGCGACATTGCGCGATCAGCTGGGCGTCTTGCACGACTTCGTGCAATGCGTTCCGCATGTCGGGTACCGCTACAAGGCATAGTCAGGTTCCGGATCGTGCGACTCGTGTTCGAGGGCGCCAGCGCACGGTCTCGTCATGAACAACGAAAGGCGTGAAAGCACTGTCGGTCACCACCGTTGGGCAAGCGTTCCACGATCCGCACGGCTTCAATTTTCGCTACGAGGAGCCGTTTTTGACCGATCGGGCACCGTTTCTAAAACGGTCAATCATTGAACGGTGTCACGCCTCAATGAGTTTATGAGACGGCCGCGCGTCGGCGAGAACATATTGCCACGATGCCGGCGAGGAGCATCCACGGAGTCGCCGGCTCCGGCAGGACGGTGATCGTGGCGCCAAACATCAGGCCGCTCGCGCCGGGGCCCGAGGTGGCCCCCGCATCGCGCTGATAGAGGTAGATCCAGTTTTGTCCTGTCTGGAGCAGTGGGCCGATGTTGAAATCCAGCGCGGTGGAGAGGAGCATTTTGTCGCCGCCGGCAATTGCCGTCGGAACTGGCTGGCCGTTGAGATACACGCCGACGGGGTTCGGATCGCTCGTCACGGGGTCGCCGAGAAAATCGTCCACGGCCCATTTCAAACTGAGCGAACCGCTGGTGATATTCGCGGTGGTCAGCTGAAACGGCATCGCATAGAGCATGCTGCGCGCGACGAGCGGATCGGACACGATGTTGACCCACTGAGCCAATGGGTAGGGAGCAAAAAGCGACGGCACGTAAACTTGAAAGCTGCCTTGGATGAGCGGCGCCTTCGTATAAGCACTTGGACCGGCTTGTGCAGCGACGAAGTCGGCCGCGGTAAACGTGTTGGCGAAGCCGAAGCCAGCCGTGCCGGTGGTGATGTAAGTCAGGCCGACGTCGAGTTGGCCGTAGCTCCAGGGGACGGAGTTCTGTTCGTCGAAGCCGCTTTGCAGAACGACGACCTCGGCGCGCGCCACGGAACCTAACGAAAGACTGGCTGAGGCAAGTAAGAACGCCGCAATGTGGATCACGTTCAATAAATTCATGAGCGTACTCGCAAGCTGGGGGAGGCGATCCCGCGGCGAACGCCGCCGTCGGCGACACCATCAGTCTTGGGTGAGAAACGAGTTTGTGTCAAGCAACGAAAGAGTTTCAGACTGCGATGGGCAGAGTCACGTCGGCGCCTCGGCCCTCGACGCCCTCGCCCTGGAATTCTTCGCCGACCGGCAAACCAGCGGATTGCGACTCGTTCTGCGTCAAAGGTGTGCGTTCTGGATCGGACGCCAGTGTCACAACGGTCGTTAGTTGACGATTGCTGGATGCCTGCCCGCCATGGGCATTGGGCCGGCGTTCCACTCGCTTCGTCACTGCTCCGACGGACTGGGACCGGAGGCCGCGCCACGGGCCTTGGCCACAACGTCACCGATTGCCCGGAGCGCCTCGGCCGTGACGATCAAGTGCCCCTCAATGCCCGACGGGGAAACCTTGGCCGCGATGCCGAGCGGCGGACAGTCGGGAAGGTCTAGTATCGCCGCCGCCCGTCCCCCGGGAACCGTCGTTGCGAATTGCCGTGCGACTTTGGCCACGCCGCTGAGACTCACGTACGCGACGAATTGGGAACCAGGCGGCAGCGCGGCCGCGACTTTGGCCACGCTGGCGTCGCCCGAGAGCCCCGGCCGCTTCGCCTTGTAGAAATCGAGCGCCGCCTTCAACCGTTCGAGCGAGGTATAGGCCATCACGATCGCATGCTCGTCGGCCGGCGCAACGTAGACCAAGAGCTTGCCGTTCGTCCCAAAAATCAGCTCCATCATCTTCTGCATGTCGGGGCCGCCGGGGACCGTTAACGCCTTCATTTGCTGCATTTCCATCGAAACTTCCAGAGCCTCGGTCTCGCCCAGCGAAATGCGTTGGCTGGTGGCGGCCGGGATTAGGGGACTTTTAGTCTCTTGGGCCAGCTCGTGCATCGCGGAGAGCGACTTTTCGTAGTCGTCGATAAAGCGCCGGGAATCGTCGACGATCATCACGGCCGAGGTATTGCCGTAGAGCCCCGTGCCGGGCTCCGCGACTCCCAGCACCATCCGCATCGACCGAACGCCGTGCATCATTGTGGTCGAGAGCTCGACATACTTCTGCGCCTGCTCGGGGGTGAGTTGGAACCCGGGCTGGTTTTGCATCATTTGCACGGAGAACTTCATCATGCGATCCATCGCTCCTTGGGGAAAAACTCCCCCCAGCGCCATGACAAACGGACCGGCGGGCAAGCCTGCGAGAAGATCCTCCTCAGCGGGCTTGGCATCGGCGGCCCACTGCGCCCAGGCGCCCCCCGGCGTGAATTGCACTTGCTTCACCAAGGCGACGGTCTGCGCGGAGTCGAGGCGCAGCCCGAGTCCGAACTGTTCCACTTCGGCCGCAGCCGTCGTGAAGAAGTCCGCGTAGAGGTTGAGCAGGTCGGCCGCGGACTGTCCATTCGCCCCCGCGACAGCGCGAAGCCCCTCCTGGGCCGCGCGAATTCCGCTCGTAAGTTTAGGGAGCAACTGTTTGACGCCGCGCGACGTCACGACGACGCTCGCTTGATTGGCGTCGAGCCACTCCGCCAGCGACGCATCGGTCGCCAGGTTGGTCGTGGAAGCGAGAAACTGTTCCAAGGCGTCCCGATCCGCCACCGCGGCAAACGCGGCATAGTCCCCCTTGCGTCCAACGAGCGTCGGCGCGCCAGCCAGTTGGACTTCGACGAGCCCGGTCGCCGGCTCTTTCACATTGAGGGCGGCGAAGAAGTTCGCGAAGTTGGCCACTGGCGCCAGAACTACGCCCTTTGGCGCCGGGTCGATGCCAGTGAGGACGATCGCCACGTCCCCATGCCCATCAAGTCCCTCCTGAAGACCGGTCATCCTCTTCGCCAGACCAAGAAGGTCTGGGGCCGGCGCTTGCACGAGCTTTGCCACGTCGTCGATGCTGCGGCTCGTGTCGGTCAAGTTATGGACGACCGCGAAACCAATGGCGTCGGACGGGATCGCGTTTAGTACGCCATCTCGCGCCTGCGCTACCACGCTCGCCCATCCAAGTAATAGGCATAGGACCAATAACACGGGCCGCATCACCAATTTCATCGCACGATCTCCTGGAAATGCGTTATGCTCACCGATGACCGTCTACTTGACGTAGTAGCGAGCAATCGTCATTCCGAGTTTGAGGCGCCAATCCAAGTCAACGCCCTGATTATGGCGCCGTAGATTCGCTGAGTCGACCTAGCAGCCCCTTCCTTGCGGCTGCTAGGTGGGAGTGCAACCAGGCGTAGGGCAGGAATCACGTCACCCCTCTAGCAAAAAAGGCGGAGAGCCAGCGAAGCAAATCGTCAACTGCGTGCGTTGTGCCACTTGTGACGAGCTCTGCCAAATTCGGTCCGTTGTTGACCAGTGTCGAACGTCGATGAGTATTGAGACTGGTCGCCGTCGTCGGCCTTTCAGATCTACGGGAGCGAGATGTTAAGTTCAGCCAAATGTGAAGAGCCCATATCATCGTCGGCAACGGCCAGAGCTTGCACCCCGCCGGGGTTCTCGTGCAGCAGGCAAATTGATTCCAGCTTACGCGCTGCAGGCAAGTTTTCAGGCGCCTCGCAATTTTCTAGAGCCGGTTCCTGCTGAGCGGGCCAGGAGAAGCAGCCGACAAAGCTGCCAAGCACGGCGCCATCCTGCACCGGATCATTGCGATCTTCGACCGCCGCGGTAAAGAATAGACGGCGGTGCACCGCCGAATACGCAAGCCCTGTAAGTCCCGCCTCAACCCCGCCTACGCTGACTAAATTAACCGGAAAAAAATCAGCCGGGGGCGGAGGTGCGTTGGTTCCCAGCCAATTAATAAAGGCGGCACGTTCAAACCGTATTAGATAATTGCCTGAACTTCCCGCCGCGCGCTGCGCAAGGATTGCGTGATCGTCCGTTATCGCCGCGCCCTCAATATTTAGCACTCCGTGAGGCCCGATCTCCGGCGCTTGCCGCACGTTGTTATAGAGAGCGCCTAGTGCCAGCTCATCGATGTGAATAGTGCCCTGTGCGTCGATACGCACATGAAGGCCACCATCTCGCGCGGTTCCGCTTGACCCCGAACCAAACGCGATCACGTGAGTTTCGCCGACGGAGAAGTAGGTAAACGCCGCTTCAATGTCCGGTTTTTCGTGTTTTGGAAGGCGGCCCTGACCGGGGGATATTCCGGGCAAAGGTACGACCTGCGCCAGCTGCCGGGCCCGATTGAGCACGTACAACGAACGCGCGTCATCGCCAAAGACAATCAGGCTTGCGCCGGCCAATTCAATGGCGGACGCTGAAGGGATTCCAGCTAAATTCTGCTCGTGCGTGCAAAGGACGTTCATTAACGGCTCTGATTCTCGCTATCGGCCTGACCCTCAACGTATTCTAGAAGTACCGTGGGAGGAACTCGAACCCTCACGGTCTTGCGAACACTAACTTTTGAGTCCAAGAATAGGCACTCGTAAATCAATTCGGACGTTAGCTGGGCACTCAACGGATGAGACGAGTATTTGGGCCGTTGTGGACTCCCGTGGTGAATTAATTAGAGTAGCACAGCCCTATGACCACTGCTGGCAATAATCCCTTCCGGATCTGGGTTGATGCAGATGCGTGCCCTGCTCCGATCAGGGAGATTCTCTATCGAACAGCCCGCCGGTTACAGGTGGAGCTGACGCTGGTTGCCAACCAGTCGATGCATGTTCCATCCAGTAAATTGATTCGCTTGATTACCGTCCCGGAAGGTGCTGATATCGCTGACGACAAAATTGTTGAGATGCTCGCACCCGGGGATGTGGTGATCACGGGCGACATTCCACTTGCGGCTCGCGTAGTAGACAAGTCAGCAATTGCTATCGGCGTTCGCGGCGAGCTGTTTGACGAGAACAGCGTGCATGACCGGCTAGCGTCACGCGACTTGATGGAGCAATTCCGATCGGAAGGGATTGAAACCCGTGGCCCCAGTCCGCTCACTAAGAAACATCTTCAAACCTTCGCGAATGTATTGGACCGAACGCTCACGCGATGCCTTCAGAAAGGCTAAAGCGATTCTACTCGACGCGTTCCGGTGTCTTATTCAAAACTGGCCGCGAAAATCCCCAAGATGCTGCCAACGCATCGGCCGCGTCTTCAGGGTCGAAGAAGTCACCCCACGGGCCATTTCGCAAGTAAGCGTGAGCAAATTCATGCGCGATCACGTAATGAGCAAATGCTTCTTCGCACTCGGAGAGTCGTGGCCTCAGAACCACGCTCCGACTGCTGATGCCAGAAGCTTCCGGAGCGGCCATGAAAACCGATGAGCCCTCGCCCGGAACGTAGTTGTCTAGCAAAACGGTGAAGCAAGTATCGGTCACAAAGTCTTGCTGAACTTCATCTGGCAGTGCACTCAACACATGCAAAACTCGTTGCCTCAGCGGTTGGAACCGCTCAAATGCCTGAAGATAGACGGAGAACATTGCGGATACAGTGATGTCGTATTGAGATCTGAGCGCTAGCGTAGCTTGTCGCTCCGGTCGTTTATTGGCTCTTCTGGAGGACGTTCAGAGGTGTACAGGAACTAAACGCACTTGTTCGTTCTCCAAAGGTGGTTGCGGAGGATCAATCCAAGCAATCTCCTGGTTCTCCCCATGCAATTTCACAACTCGCGACTTGAATTCGCGCGTCACATTGAGCAACACATCCCGCTCAGAATTACCCCTGGCGCTGATTTCTCCAGAATCATCGCCGGCGAGATTCGCCACTCGACCGCATATCGTCCCTTCTGCGGTTTTGCAAACATAAACGATACATGAAAACACAGGAACGATGGGCTTCGAGTCTCCAGTAATCGCAAGTGGATTGGGTCTGTCAGAATTGGGACTGTCCGTACTCGATGGCGTGCTCATGACTGCTCTCGGATCTCCGGAATCATTTAGCTCTACACTGGTTGCCATCACGCGGGAACCCGCCTAGTCATCTTCCGCACGCAGGACTGCAATAAAGGCCTTCTGCGGGATATTCACGCTGCCGAACAGCTTCATCTTGGCTTTCCCCTTTTTCTGCTTCTCTAGCAGTTTTTTCTTGCGTGTCACATCACCGCCGTAGAGTTTCTCCGTGACATCCTTCCGATAAGGAGCGACCGTCGTTCGCGCGATGATTTCGCCGCCAATGGCGCCCTGTATCGGAATTTTGAATTGGTGTCGAGGAATCTCCTTGGCCAGCTGCTCACAGTAATGCAACGCACGTGCGCGTGCCTTGTCACGGTGAACAAGGTAGGAAAGCGTATCGACGGGCTCTTTGTTGACTAGAATGTCAACCTTCACAATATCGGTTTGGCGATACTCAATCGGCTTGTAGTCGAACGATCCGTACCCTCGCGTCAGCATTTTCAGTTTGCCGTAGAAGTCGAATAGCACTTCTCCGAGAGGCATCACGCTGGTCACCTCCATCCGCTTAGCAGACAGGTAGTCCATGGTCTGACTTTCCGAGCGGTGCTCTCGGCACAGTTCCATAACACCGCCGACATACTCTTCCGGGGTGATGATCGAAGCCTTGATGTATGGTTCGCTCGCAGACTCGATAGACATCGGATCGGGCCAGTAACTCGGATTATCCACTGCGAGCTCTGAACCATCTCGCAAGGTCAGCATGTACTTTACCGAAGGAGCGGAGATCACCAGCCCGATATCGAACTCTCGCTGCAATCGCTCCTGAATCACGTCCAGATGCAACAGGCCGAGAAACCCACAACGGAACCCAAACCCAAGCGCCGCCGAACTGTCTTTCTCGAACGTCAGCGCGGCATCGTTAATTGAGAGTTTGTCGAGCGCCTTCGCAAGTTCCTGGTACTCGCCGGTATCCATCGGATAGATGGACGAGAACACGACCTGCCGTGCTTTCTGATAGCCAGGGATTGGCTCCTCAGCTTGTCGATCAAGGAGCGTCAGGGTATCGCCGATTTCGATATCCTGCACACTCTTGACGCCAGCGACGACATAGCCCACTTCGCCTGCACTAAGTTGCTTGCGCGGATTAAGTTGGAACTGGTTGTAGCCAACTTCATCCACCTTAAAGTCGCGATTAGCGTGCATAAAGTGAATGGTATCCCGCGGCTTGAGTGTTCCCTCCATCACGCGGCATTGCAATATCACGCCACGGTACTTGTCGAAATGAGCGTCAAACACAAGCGCCTTCAACGGCGCATTGGGATCGCCTTTGGGGGGCGGCAGTTTTTCGACGATGCCCACCAATACCTGCTCGATGTTAGTGCCGTTCTTGGCGGAGATCGGAATCGCAGCGAACGGATCGAGTCCCAATTCCGCGTCAATCGCTTCTTGCGCGCGCTCGATGTCTGCGGAGGGTAAATCGATCTTATTGATGATCGGCAGCAGTTCCAAGTTGTGTTCCAACGCCATATAGAGATTGGCCACTGTCTGCGCCTCTACTCCCTGCGAAGCATCGACAACGATCAAGGCGCCTTCGCACGCCATCAGCGAACGCCTGACCTCGTGCGAGAAATCAACATGGCCAGGCGTGTCAATGAGATTCAGCAGGTAATCTTTGCCATCCGGAGCACGGTAGTTGAGCGTAATGCTGTTGCTCTTGATGGTAATGCCACGTTCGCGTTCGATATCCATCGAATCGAGCATCTGCTCATGCAGATCTCGCTGCGCAATTCCACCGCAGTTTTGGATAAGACGGTCCGCCAGAGTTGACTTGCCGTGGTCAATATGGGCGATAATGCAGAAGTTGCGAATGTGTTCCATGACACAGTTCTAGCAGGAAACGGCGTGAAGTAGCAGAAGGCGTCGAGCGTCGCATCGCCGATACGCTGCGCGCAGAGGTGAGACATCCATGAGGAAGCCTCTGTCAAGACCGGAGCAAGACGATCGCGGAACTTCCCAGACATCCATTCGGCGTCATCCGCTGTGCAGAGCGCCATGAGTATTTATGCGGTTGCTCCCATTCACACCAACGGCGTCGCGTTGCGCCATGTCTCACCTCGGGATACAACCTAAGTCCCGCTCTCGATCTTGACGTAAATCTTCGACTTCGACGCTCTTAGCTCGCTAGGGACGCCGTCTTCTCCTCCCAGAACGTACCTCGCTTGAGCATGGACCACATCACACGGACCAAGTAGTGCGCGGTTGCTACCAGCGCGATCTTCTTGCGCTGCGGATCGTCTCGTTTTACCTGTTCGAAGTAAGCGCGGACGGTTGCCGAACGACGCTGGGCTTGCCATGCCGCCTCGGCGACCAGCCGCCGTACGACCGAAGGTCCTTCGCGGGAGATGTGTCCGAGCCGATTCTTATCGCCGGACTGGTCTTGTCTGGGCACGAGGCCGAAGTACTGAGCAGCTGCCTTCGCGTTACGGAAACGATTGGGATCGTCAATGTAGGCTACGATGGCCTCCGCCGTGCGGATCCCGACGCCGGGGATGCTCCGCAATCGAAGAACGGCTGGAGACTTGTCGGCTCGGCCATAGCGCTCGTTCAATGCGCCCTAGTTGCCGAGTAAGCGCCTCGATCTCCTCTAGCAACAGATCTCGTCGCAGCGTGTGTGAGAAAGTGGGGAAGGTCAGCTCTCGGAGCCAGGCCATCCCGGCCTTCGTCCAAAGGCTAGATCGCCGCCGCGCTGCGATGCCGTTGCTGCGTAACAGCGAGCGTACGGCGTTCTTGGCGCGCGTCCGCTTGGCGACCACCTGACTGCGGCAATTAATCAACTCCCGCCAAGTGCGCACGTCGATCGAGGGCACGTGAACCGTCGGCAGCTCGCCGAGATACAGTAACTTCGCCAAGCGTTCGGCGTCCTTGCGGTCGTTCTTATCCTTCGAGCGATAGATCAGCCTAAGCTGGCCGGGGTGAGCGACGAGGACTCGTGCGGCCACGGGCCGCAGCAGGTCGTGGTAGTGGCCGTAGCCGCAGCTTGCTTCGTAGCAAACTTCGAACCGATCTGGCAGCCTCTCCAAGGTCTGCATCATCTCATCGATGGTGCGCACCTGGCAGCGGCGGTAGATCTTCCCCACTTCCGTGAGCACGCACATGGCGATGTGCTTCGCGTGGATATCGAGCCCGACGTAGAACATAAGAGCCTCCTGAGTCAGTGGC
>JANOIK010000533.1:0-2775 GCA_031407585.1 Planctomycetota bacterium
GTGTACGTCGACTCGTCGGCCGATCTCACGATGGCCCGGGATATCCTGATCAACTCGAAGTGCCAGCGGATGGGCGTGTGCAACGCGGCCGAGTCGCTGCTGGTGCACAGCGACGTCGCGTCGGAGTTCCTGCCGACGGCCGCCGCCGCGCTCGCCAAGCACAAAGTCGAGATTCGCGGCGACGAGCGCACCTGCGAGCTCATCGACGCCGCGAAGCCCGCCACCGAAGCCGACTACGGCGCCGAATACCTCGGCCCCATCATCTCGGCATGCGTCGTCGGTTCGCTCGACGAGGCGATCGCCCACATCAACCGCTACGGCTCGCACCACACCGACGCGATCATCACGAACGACCTCACCTCCGCCGAGCGTTTCACGGCCGGCGTCGACAGTGCGGCGGTCATGGTGAATGCCAGCACGCGGTTCAACGACGGCGGCGAATTCGGCCTGGGCGCTGAAATCGGCATCAGCACCGACAAATTTCACGCCCGCGGCCCCTGCGGCATCGAAGAACTGACGAGTTATAAGTGGGTGGTCCATGGAACGGGACAGGTGAGGAGCTAGGAGCGAGGATCGAGCAGCGAGTGGATCGAATCCGACTCGCTCCTAAATCCTCTTCCCTCGCCCCTCGGGCGCAACGGAGTGCGATATGAGCGACACACTTAGCCAGGCCGAAGTCGAGCATCTGCTCAGCGCGATCGAGCGCGGCGACGGGCCCGCCGATTCCGCGGCGACCGAGGTCTTTCGGCCGCGCGAGAAGGTCACCGTCTACGACTTCAAGCGCCCCGAGCGCGTCGGCAAAGAGCAGATGCGCGCCCTGCAGACGATGCATGAGGGCTTCGGGCGCAACTTCGGCGCCGCGCTCTCGGCCCTGCTCCGCACGATGGTCGAAGTGAAACTCACGAGCGTCGACCAGCTCACCTACAGCGAGTTCGTCTTCAGCCTCGAGAATCCCACTTGCTTTAACCTGATCAGTGCGGCGCCGCTCGAAGGTCAGTTGATCCTCGACATCAACCCTTCGATTCTCTTCCCCATGATCGACCGCCTGCTGGGCGGCAGCACCAGCTCTGCTTTGCCGGCCCGTCGGCCGCTCACGGAAATCGAGCTTCGGCTGGTCGCTCGCATCACGGCGCTGTTTCTCAAGGAAATGCAGCACGCCTGGGAGAATGTGCTGAAACTCGAGCTCACGGTCGATCGCGTCGAGAGCAACCCGCAGCTCGTGCAGATCATCCCCGCCAACGAAGTCATCGTGCTCATCAGCTTCGAGCTGACCGTGGGCGAAACCCGCGGCATGATGAATCTCTGCATCCCGTTCAACACGATCGAGCGCATCAGCGGAAAGCTGACGGCCAACAGTTGGGTGAGCTACGCCAAGCGGCCGCCGACGATGCAATCGATGCAGCGCGTAAGCAACCAGATCGCCGAGGCGCCGGTCGAGGTGGTCGTCGAGCTGGCGACCACGCGCATCACGACCTCGGACATGCTGGGCCTCCGCGTGGGCGACGTCATCGCCAGCGAGAAGGACATCCGCGAGTCGCTGCTGGTCTATGTCGAGGGGATGCCGAAGTTTCTGGCGGCGCCGGGCAAGTACAAGGGCCGTAAGGCGATTCAGATCCGCACGGGGTATCAGCCGCAAAACATCCGCGTCGATCCGCCGGCGCCGCCGACGGGCGGTTCGTGAGCGCGGCGGCGACGATAGCCTTGAGAACTCGGTACTGAGTACTCGGTACCGACGTCTGCAGGAACGCTTCCATGAATCTGCGCGTTCTGAGCCAGATGCGACGGGGATCCCTCCCCCGGCCACGCCCTTCCAGGGAAAGGGGTTGAAGATCCCACTTCCCCGGTGAAGTTTTATTTGACACCGCCCCCCGCGGCGCGGCAGAATACAATTTGCCGGGCGACCACAGGCCGTCCCGCACTTTTCGCGGTCGCCTTGAGTCTTCACAAATGATTCCGCGGCGCCGCTCGTTGGAACGAGCGAGCGGTCGCCCTTGAAGCGGTAGCAGACGAAGAGCGCAAATGTCGACGTGGGCGCGAACGCGGCGCCTGCGGTGCGAGCGCTCTACCCGCGCACTCGCGCCGCAGCTCTCGTGTTCGCGCCCAGAGGGCTCCCTTAGCGCGAGGAGACCATTGGCATGGGCATTCCGGTGACCTGCCCGCATGGGCATCATTTCAGCGTCAAGGACAAGTACGCCGGCAAAAAGGGCATTTGCCCCTACTGCGAGGGCCAGGTTCTGGTCCGCGTTCCCGACCCCGCCGCGGCCAATGAACTGGGCAAGGCGGCGGCCCGCGCCGTGCGCGAGGACCGCAAGGGAACCATGCCCTCGCTCAGCGACTCGTCCGTCCTCGACGGCATGCCCGAGTCCACCGGAACCAGCAGCAGCGGCAGCAGCTTGCTCGGTTCGTCGGTGGTGCGTCACAACATCAAATGCAAATGCGGCGCGAGCGTACCCATGTGGTTCGCGAAGTGTCCCAAGTGCGGCACGTTCATCGAGCACTTTTGAGCGACACCCATCGGCTAACGCGGAAGAAATGCCCCCGATTGCCATACGAGTTCAGGGGCCTCCCCCCTCCCCAGCCCTCCCCGCCGAGGGGAGGGGGCCGGAAGGAGTCGTTACAAGGTGCTGCCCCCTAACGACTTGCGAACCGCGCAACGCCCGCCAGAAAAATTCCAGAATTTTTAGTTCCCTGGCCGAACCTGGGCGTCGAAACTACACTCTTAGGGGGCGAGTGGTCTGGTGACCTCTCCCCGGCCGAGCTGCGACTCTTTGAGAA
>JANOIK010000566.1:0-2295 GCA_031407585.1 Planctomycetota bacterium
ACGTGCTCTTTTCCAGGGGCTCGCGCCCTGGCTACACGATGTCGTCCCTCCGGGACTCAAAGGCTAAGAGTTTTCTCAACTGCTCACGCCCGCGGCTCAGTCGCACTTCGACGGCGCCGCGCGTCGCGCCGAGCGCTTCGGCGGCTTCGGCGGGGGTCATGCCCTGGAGGTAGCACAGCACGATCGCCTCGCGATTCTTCGTTGGTAGTTGCGCCACCGCCTCGCGCACGAGCGTCGCTTGTTCGTCTCCGACCGCAGCATCGTCCGCTGTGGACGACTGCCGCGCCTCGCTCGAACGCCGCTCGGCCCAGGCCGCGAACAGCTTTCGCCGAATCCAGTGCTTCCGCGCGTGGGCCCGGCACGTGTTGACCGCAATCCGCGTGATCCATGTTTCGAGCTTCGCGTCGCCGCGAAAGCTTGCCCGTTTCGCGAGTGCCGCCACGAGCACATCCTGCACCAGGTCGTCGCCGTCTGAGCGCCATGCCGACAGCCGCGCGACGAGCCGCGAGACGTACGGCAGCAAATGCCCCACGACGGCGTCGGCGGCGGCCGCGTCGCCGGCGCGAAACGCCGCCGTCACGGCCGGCCAGTCGATGCCAGCGGCTTCGTCCACGCTTACCGGCGTCAAGCGACGTTCCCCCGCGCGGCGCTCCTTGGAGAAACGTTCCTTTGCGAAACGCTCCTCGGCGACACGGCCAAGGCCGCGGGCTACGCCTCCGGAATCGCTCATGGGCACAACCGAAGACATTAGATGCGCGGCCCGGTGGGGACTTACAGGAAATCTCAATCTAGCGAAGTCGGGGACCAGACGCCCAATTTATGACGGGAGGGCAAGGCTCCTGCCGAGCCGTCTTGCTGTTCCGCGGCTCGGCAGGAGCCTCGCCCTCCCAGGGCGCTAGGCCGCGCGGCGGATGCCAAACGCCCGTGCGGCGAGCTCGCGGGCGTGCAGCACCTGCCGGCGTCGGTGCTCCTGCGTTGCGCACAAGCGGCACGGCGCGTACACCATGCCACCGCAGCCTGGGCAGCGGGTTGCGATGCGGTACAGGGGCAGCGGCAGGCGTCGACGGCGCCGCCGCTTCAACGGCTTCTCTCGCACCGCGGGCGCCCAGCCCTGGGACAGCCGAAACACGGTTCCGCGGCTCACGCCCAGCCGCACGGCAATCTGCCGCTGCGAAAGGCGGCCTTCCTCCAGCAGGCGGCGAACCTCGAGCACCAACTCAAACGGCATCATCGCGATGGCTCCTGCAAGGGTGGTTGAAGCAGATTGAAACGGTAGAAGCCACCGGCGGAACTGGTGGCCTTTATTCGTGGGACTCATGCGGCATCCCGGTCGCCCCAGAAATCGCCGAATTCCGGCAACGGCTCGTAGTCGTCCTCGGGGATGAGGGCGTCCAGTTCCTCGTCATCCAGTTCGAGCGGCCAGGAGTCGTCGATTTCCCGGGGCCAGGGTGGCCGCTTCTTGGGCGTCTTTTCCGGTTCCGGGGGACCAAAGGGCAAAACATCGTTTCTGGGTGACATGGGACAGCGCCTCGCACGGGTCAAAGAGGAGTCGGTGAATCGCAAGGAGTGATGCGACTCTCAAAAAGCTAGCAAAGCGCGCGGCCCATTCCTATACACACGTACACAAATTTGTGTAAGTTTTTTGCGACCCCCACATTGGGGGTCGCGTGTACAGGTAGGACAGCTTAAGAAAGCCCCGGCGAATGCAGCAAACCGGGTGAAAGTCGAGCGCAGAATGTCGCCCGATTGCAGAGTTAGAGAAGTCCGCGTCCGCCGACCTACGAGCCGATGTACGGCATCGCGGTTTTCAGCAGTTGATACATGCGGTCGTCGCTGCGCCGCAGTTGATCGCGCATCTCAGCCGTGATCTGCGCCGCCGCGTCGCTGGCGGCCTGGCGGTAGCCCATCCGCTGGTTCGCCACGCACAGGCCCGCGTAGGCGAACGCTCGCAGCGGCGAGTCCGGCGCCGCCTTGTCCGCCGATTCGCACAGCCGCACCAGATACTCGCGGGCCTTGCCGTACTCTTCGGTCACGAAGAAGTAGTGCCGCACCAGGCCCTCGCGCGCCAGGTCGTGAATGTATGGATCGGCGTCGGGGAACTCCTCCCACACGGCTTTCCACGCGGCTTCGTTGTCCACCATCTTGGCTTGGAACACCTGCGCCAGCGGCGAGTCGCGCCGGCTGACGCTCTGCACCGGCACGCCGGCGAGATACGACTGCGGTCGCGTGACGAACCCCACGATCACGCCCCCGATGAGCGCCGCGGCAATGATCGGCGGCGCGTAGCGGCGCGCG
>JANOIK010000569.1:0-1635 GCA_031407585.1 Planctomycetota bacterium
GCGGCTGATGCCGCGCTCCCACAGGTAGGACGCGATGATCTCGGTCGCCATCTCGGGCGAGCCTAAGCTGCCGGCGTCGTAGAGGATCGTCTGCCGGCTGGGGAGTTCGAGCACGGCGCACGTGCCGTGGCCTACGCTCAAGAACGTGCAGCGGAGCTCGCCGTCCGCGGGGCGCCCGGCGTCGAGACTCATATAACCAACGGTTGCCCAGGTCATCGCGAGGCTGGCGAGCCAGAGCTTTGCGGGCCGCAGGGCGGGCACGGCGACCATGAGTCCGCCAGCGCCGTACAGCCCGCACAACCACCAGGCGCCGGGGCTCGCGCAGTAGCCAAACGCGCCGGGCACATCCTGCAGCGACTCCACCAAAAGCTGCGTGAGATGGAGCGACCCGCCGCAGATCGTGCCGAAGACGGCGCCCAACGGCGGCACGAGCCACCCCACCGTCACGGCGGCAAGCCCCGCGGCGATCGCCACGCCCACCAGCGGCGACGCCAGCGGCGTGAGCAACGCGCTCGCCGGCGACACGACGTGGAAGTGATACGCCACGAGCGGCGCCACGGCCACGCCGACGGCGATCGACACAGCGGTGACCAACGCCAGTGACCAAGTCCACTTGCGCAGCAGCCGCACGGGCCACGGCCGCGTCTCAGCGATGAGCCGCGTCAGTGGGTCGACCTGCCGCGGCCGCACGAGCCATCGCCCCGCGACAACGAGCGCCGCGACGGCCAGGAAGCTGAACTGGGTGCCGCTGCGGAACAGCTCGTTGGGGTTGAGCGCCATCACCATGAGCGCCGCGGCGCCGAGCAGATTTCCGGCGGACGCCCGCCGCCCCGCTTCCAGCGCGAGCAGCATCGCCACGGCTAGGATTGTCGCGCGCGTCACCGAGGGTTCATGCCCCACGACCGCCGCGTAGAGCACGATGGCGCCGAGCGTGACGCCCAACTGCCATCGCGCCGGCAACCCGAGGCCTCGCGCCGCGCCCCACACGATTGCAGCCAGCATGGCCACGTGTGCCCCCGAGATCACCAGCAGATGGATCGAGCCGGTTTTGAGAAACGCCTCCTTGGTTTCGTCGGCGAGCCGCTCCTGATCGCCCAGCAGCGTCGCAAGCACCAACGGCGCGTCGCGCGGACCAACGGCGGTCGCGAGTTGCTCCGAACACCACGACCGAATCGCAAAAATTATCCGCCCGGCGCTGCCCGCTTCAGCGGGCAGCGTCACCGCCACGCACGCGGGGTCGTCGCAGTACAGCTCGCACAGCCGCCCGTTGCGACGCTCGGCGGCGGCCCAGTCGTACTGCCCGGGATTGAGCGGCGCCGGCTGCCGACCCAGCCGCGCAAACACGCGCAGCCGATCACCCGGCACGAGCCCGTGCAACTCGCCCGCGACGCGCAGCCGCGAGTTGCCCGCGGCCGGCCGCCACGTGGCGCCGTCGCGAATCGCCACGGCCCGCTCGGTGGCCACGCTGCACGTGCGCGCGGGAATCGCCCGCAGCGGACTCCGCGCGCTCGCCGGTGCGATTTGCACGCGCTCCGCCAGCACGACCTCGACGCACGCCGGCCCTGACGCTTCGGATGTAAAACGCCCCAGGTCATCGCGGTCGATGTAATTCCACCGCCAGTGCTCCCACGCCCC
>JANOIK010000605.1:0-2190 GCA_031407585.1 Planctomycetota bacterium
TCCGCCGCCAAGCGCTGGCGACTGCTCAACGGCTCCCAGCACCTCCCCGACGTCATCCAAGGAGTCCAGTTCATCGACGGTATCAAGCCCCAGCAAGACGCCGCCTGAAACTCCTCATCCACAACAATTGACAATATCTCACAGGGCGATCCAATAGGCGTTACTGCATTGCGGGCTGAGACTAGTTCGTTCTTCGCTTCCACAGGCCCATCGCGGGGTCGCGGACGAAGAAGAGGCGTTCGCCGTTGGGCGTATCGTTCCAGCCGTCGCGGAGCTTTGTGATGTCATAGCGCTGGCTGTATTCGCCGAGGTCGCCGTACTCGTACTTGGCGTTCAGGATCTCTTCGCGAGTGAGATGCCCTGGGCAGTAGCGGATGCGGAAGCGGCCCTCGCTGGAGCCGTGGATGAGGTGGGCCGCAGCGGAAAGGTTGCCGCGGATGTCGTCCTGAGTGGCGACGGCGTCGAGCACCTCGGGGGTGGTGAGATATCCGTACTTGCGGATGAGCAGGTCGATCTCGTGGTCTTCGCCGAACGTGCGTACGCCGGGGGCGAGGATGATGAGCTCGCCGTCGTCGGCCATCGCCATGCGGGTGCGGTAAATCGCCTTGTTGCCGAGCCACGTGCTTTGGAACTTCTCGGGGTCGAGATAGACGACGCACTTTTGGAACGGCTCGTCGACGACCGTAACGTTGACCTTGAACGCGAGGTCGCACGCCTGCCAGAAGCACTCGGGGTCGTCGCCGATGTACAGGCCGCGGCACACGCTCTTTCCCGCAGCGTTGGCCCCGGAGGTGTCGGGGCCGATGACGGTGAGCACGTAGAGCAGCGGCAGGTGCTGACAGAAGTTGTCCTGGGCGTAATTGAGGATGCGGCGGAGCGGCGTGTCGCCGACGCCCATCATGCGTTCCATGCCGTAGACGGCGCCGATGTAGTGGCTCTCGTTGATGCCGCTAACGCCGCCGGCGCCGACGAAGATGTTCTTGTTGTAGTTGGCCATGCCGATGACCTCGTGCGGCACGACCTGGCCGATCGAGAGGATGAGGTCGTGGCCACCGCGGGCGATCAGCTTGTTGGTCTGGGCGGGCCAGGGCTCGCGGTAGATGCCGTCGGTCACCTGGGCGCAGTACTCGCCGGGCACCATGCCGAGCGTTTCGATGTCGGTGCGCCAGTTGTGGTAGCGAAAGAGGCTCTTGGGGATCGTGGGGAACATCTTCTCGCGGTGTTTGTCGGACATCTCCTCGTGCGTGCCCAGGGCGGGCAGGACGTCGGTGAGGCGGTTGCCGTAGAACTCGTGCACCATGCAGGTGAGCGGCCCGGCCTGGCTGGCGTAACGCGAGTAGTCCGGCGGCACCGCGATGACGCGCTGGTGCGGCGGCAACTTGCCGAGGACGCTGAAGAGGGCGTCCCGCAGGTTGTCGTGCGAGAGGACGGTGGTGGGGGAGCCGACGGCGAGGTGAAGCACTGTGGGGGAGGGGGAAGGCGGAAGGGGGAGGGCGGAGGACGATGCTTTTATTTTAACGTGGGGGACGGGGGGTGCGCAGGGCGGATCGGCTTTGGCGAGCTCCGTGGCCGGGGGTTATCATTCTTGTTGTGCGGGGCTTCGACGTTGCACTGCAGCCCTTACTGGGAGGTCCAAACATGTTGCGGGTTCAGGGGATCGTGGAGACGGCGATTTATGTGCGGGATTTGGGTCGGGCTGCGGCGTTCTATCGCGACTTGTTCGGGTTTGACACGCTCTTCGAGTCCGATCGGCTGGTTGCTCTGAACGTCGCCCATGGGAATGTGCTGCTGATCTTTAAGGCTGGGGCGACGGACGAAGCGAACGAAGTCGAGGGCGGCGTGATTCCTGGGCACTCGGGGAGCGGGCGTTACCACTTTGCGTTTGCCGTCGCGGCGGGGGACATCGCGGCGTGGCGGGACCGGCTGAACGCGGCGGGGATCGCGGTGGAGGGCGAGGTCGCATGGCCGCGCGGGGCGCACAGTTTGTACTTTCGCGACCCGGATGAGCATCTGGTGGAACTGCTGACGCCGGGGTTCTGGGCGAACTACTGAAAGAACGGACCTCACGCAAAGGCGCTAAGGCGCAAAGGGGGGAGCGCAAAGAAGAGAAGAGGGGAGCAGGGAGAGGGGAACACTAATTTGCACTTATCTTCGCTGATCTGGATTAGTGAAGATTAGCGCTGATTAGTG
>JANOIK010000694.1:0-1755 GCA_031407585.1 Planctomycetota bacterium
TTAAACCCATGGACCTGAACTTTCTCTGGTTCCTCCTGCTGGGGGCGTTGCTCGCCGGGTATGCCATTCTTGATGGCTTTGATCTCGGCGTAGGCATTCTCCACCCGCTCGCACGTACGGATGAGGAGCGGCGCATCGCGATCAGCTCGATCGGGCCGATCTGGGACGGCAACGAAGTCTGGCTCGTCACGTTCGGCGGGGCGCTGTTCGCGGCGTTTCCCGAGGCGTACTCCACGATCTTCGAGGCGTTTTACACCGCGTTCATGCTGCTGCTGTTCTGCCTCATCTTTCGGGCGGTGAGCCTGGAGTTCCGCGGCAAGATCCAGTCGCCGGCGTGGCAGCGGATGTGGGATTTCGCGTTCTTCGCATCGAGCCTGGTGGCGACACTGCTGTTCGGCGTCGCGGTGGGCAATGGCTTGCAGGGCATCGCGCTGAACGAGCGCGGAGAATACAGCGGCACGTTCCTCGATCTGCTCAAGCCGTACCCGCTGCTCGTGGGCGCCATGACGGTCGCCATGTTTGCCCTGCACGGCGCCCTCTACTTGCACCTCAAGACTGAGGGCCGCACGCAACGGTTGTTCGACCGCTGGATATGGCACACGTGGGGCATCTTCCAGGTCCTGTGGACGCTCACTACGATGGCGACGCTCATGTTCATCCCGGGCGCCATCCCGAACTTTGAGAGAGCGCCGTGGGCCGCGGGGATCGTCGTGCTCAACGTGCTCGCCGTGGCCAACATTCCGCGCTCGGCGTTCAACCAACGCATGGGCCGGGCGTTTTTGTCGTCGTGCGTGATGATCGCCTGCCAGGTCGTGCTCGTGGGCGTAGCCCTCTTTCCGAACCTCGTGACGGCCAGCAATGCCGGCCAGGGTGGCGTTCAAAGCCTCACGATCCACAATGCCGCGTCAAGCGAACGCACGCTCGGCATCATGGCCCTCATCGCGCTCATTGGCGTGCCGCTGGTGCTCACCTACACGGGCATCGTGTACTGGACGTTCCGCGGGAAGGCGAACGCGGACGGGTATTGATTAGTCGCATTATGACAGGGGTCGGTGTAGAATTAACGATTCGTCAACTTCGTTCACGGAGCTTTCACATGAGCCTCGAAATCCCCGCGGACTTTCAGCCATTCGTCGCGCAACAACTTCAACTTGGCTGCTTTGATTCGGAGCAGCACGTTGTCACTGAGGGCCTCCGACTCCTTCAGGCCGAGCGTGATGAGACGCTCGCTGGTATTCGCGCGGGCTTGGCCGACGCGGCAGCAGGTCGCGTGCAGCCGCTTGAAGAAGCTTTCGCGGACCTTCGGCGGGAACTCAAGATCGATGCGGTGAAATGACGCACCGCGTCGTCATCACCGCCGAGGCCAAGGCGAATCTTCGCAGCGCCTACGAATGGGCGGCTCAGCACGCTCCAGAAACGGCAGCTCGCTGGCTCGAGAGGTTCGAAGCCGAGTTGAAAACACTCGATCGCAATCCACGCCGGCGTCCTCTTGCGCCAGAGGATAAACTTGTCGATTCGGAGATTCGCGAGTTTATCTTCGGTCGGCGTCGCGGCGCCTACCGCGCGTTGTTTACCACTGTTGGCGATGAGGTGAGGATACTTCACGTTCGACGTGCGGCACGCGACCTGGCGACGCCGAGCGACCTAGGGGAGAGCGACTCCTGAAACCCGTGCGGGAATGAGCTCGCTCTTGGGCTTCACCTGCTAGAAACCCACATGCCCCCCCGCTATACTGCGCCACCGACCGCGGCGTCT
>JANOIK010000706.1:0-5262 GCA_031407585.1 Planctomycetota bacterium
TGGCTCCGGCATTGAAGCAGTCAACGACAACAACGATCCCAACGTCACGGACCTCAGCAAGTTCAACTTTGCGTGGAAGAATCTCGATGCGCATGTAGATTACATTGATCGCGCCCGACTGCACCACCGGTCGCAACTCTACCGGAGGACTTCTCGATTCGCATTTTGGGCATCTCCCTCGGCGAGGCCCTACGCGGCACGCAGGCGCTTCGCTCTACGAAGCGCGAATTGCGGAACTCACGGCGCGGGTCGCCGAGCTCGAGTCGCGGCTCGGCAAGACGCCGCAGAATTCGTCGTTGCCGCCGTCGAGCGTGCATCCCCACGCCAAGCCGGCGGCCCAGAAGCCGAAGTCGAAGAAGAATCGCGGCGGCCGGGTGTTGCGCCTTCATCCCGTTTCCTGAATTCGGGCAGAAACTGGTCGAGTTCGAGCTCCGGCATGAAGGGGAGCGCGAAAATGGGGTATTGTCCTGCCGGTTATTTGGACACGATTTTTCGGCAACTTTTCTCGATGTCGAGTCGACCGCGCAGCCACAAGAGGGCTTCGTCAAGCAATTCCGTCGGCGCCTGGGCGTAGTGCCGGTCGGCAATGCCGCTCGGCGCGTGACCGAGGAAAAGCCCGCGAACGCTGCGAAACTCTTTATTGGCGGCCAGCTCAGTTGCGGACGTCTTCTTCAGGGACTTGAAAGGCTTGCTGATTTTGAGTTTGTGCCTGAGCCGGTCGAACGCATTACGGACGTTGTCGTTTTTTGAGTACTTGCCCCTCGAATCCGAGCGCTCCTCCCACAGCGGCCGCCCGTCCTCGTTGAGCAGCACGCGCCCGATGCCAGCCGAGTTGCGCTCCTGAACCAGTAGATCGAGCGTCTCGGGCCAAAGACGGTAGCTAACGACGGGGACCGTGGCGTGCGTCTTCGTCTTGGACCGCCTGCGGTTGACCCGACCCTCCTGCCAGTCAATCTCGTCAAAATCGAGATCAGCGATGTCCTTCTGTGTCATGGACGTGTTTAACGTCAGGAGGACGTAGACTCTTGTCCGCGCGGAGGCATGGGCCAATAGAGACGCGATCTCCGCCTTCGTGAAGACGACAATACCCTTGCCGGATTTCGAGATTTCCAGATCCTTCGCGCGCCCATCTAGAATCCTCGGTAGAGTTGCAATCGCCTCCGTGCGCCACAGCCAGCGTATAAAGCATTTTACGCTCTCCAATCGGCTGTTGGCTGTGATGGACGACCACACCTTCGCGCTTACCTGCCCCAAGAGATACGCGTGGTAATCGATGAGCGTTTGTCCGCTGATCTCAACGACGGGGTATTCACCTCCCAGCCAGTCGGCGAACCCGGTCAAGTGGATTTCAAGACCGCGCAGGCGTCCCAGCGACATTTGTCCTGAATTGGCCTTGGCGCGCTGTACTCCCAAGAAAGTCGTCACCTGCGCCCTAATCGTCCTATCGCCGGCTTGAGAATCCCTGCTCATGACATCGAGGCGATCGCGCCAAATCTCACGCTCCACGAGCAGCGGGTCTGGCTCAAACATCGATGACGACGGCGTCAGGATTTCCCCGCCGTTCGGGACGGGATGGCTGGTTTCGAATAAATCGACGTCTTGCCTCGAGAGTTGGAAGCCGCCGGTGTCGGCGCTGGCCGCCATGATCTTCTGTAAAGTCTTGGCCAACTCCTGGTAGGCCTTCTCGCGGGCTGGATAGCGGATCGCCGCCTCGAAGTGGCCGGCGAAGAGGTTCTCGTCGGCCGGGGGCTTGAAAGGGCGAGCGGACAATCCGTGCCTCAGCTGGGCGAGCCTATTGGAAGCAACCTGGCACATCGCTTCATCGCTGTGTTTTCGGGACCAGGTCAGCACGAGGTCCCATTCGCCGATCGCGGATTCGTATTTGCTCTGATGCGGATTCGGCGCGTCGGCTTCGATGCGCAGTTTGGTCTTTTCCCACTCCGACAGGGCCGCCGCGTAGGCGTCGCCGTCCGTTTTTCCCTTGCCGCCGTCGAAGTAGTGGAGCTTGCCGCGATACTTCTTCCGCCAGCGACCGCGTCGTCCATCGGAGCCGCGAACCCAGGTCAAATTTCGCCTTCTAGGCATGTCTTCGGTCTCAGGAGGTGATACCCTGCGTGATACCTTTTTTACAGCAAAAGGTACGGAAAAGGTATCACCGAAGTCTCTGCATGGCAATATTCCTCGGGAAATGCGCTAGAGCGAAATGTTCACACCGTAGAGGTCACAAGTTCGAGTCTTGTGCCGCCCACTTCTGGGGCAACGACTTACGTCGATCCCCTTGTGCAGTCGAGTGCCCGAGTGCACGAAAGACGCACTGCGAACGGTCTCGCGATTCTCCCGTGACCTTCGCTGGTGGGGCTCGAGGCGACGCAGATGGTTTTGCGGGTCCGCCGCTCTGTCCGCCTGCGATAGTGCACGACAATTCGGTGATCGACGAGGCCGCGGTCACCGCGTAGCGCATACTTGCTCTGATCACCCTCAAACTGGTGGAACAGCATCATGCGCCGACTTTCAACCGCAGGTTATGCGTCACTCGCGGCCGGAGCTTTATGGGTCCTTGCCGCCTTTGGATACGCAGCCGCGAAACCTACTGATGCCACTCTCGGCACTGATCCCGGCAGCGCTCATCGCTGGCAAGAACCCTCTCGATAAGAATTACGGCAATCGCCGGAGGATCGTCGGCTAGTGGCACTCTGCCGCGTGGCTGCGGTCCCTCGCCGCAATTTATTCGCTAGCAAGGTTGCGGCATGCCGCGCCGACCGTCACACTCGCAGGTGCAACATCCCACCACCAACAGGGACGGCGAGCCATGCGATATTACTTCCGAATTTCGGACACAACGGCCGCCAGCGCCGGATTGATGGACGACACGGTGGTGGATAGCCCCGCGGAGCTTCCCGCCCACGGCGACATAATCTTCCTGCCAAACTCACCGGACGCCCTCCAAGTTCAATGGCGAGAGTTTGTCTACGACAAGGAGATGAATGAGTGCACAGTGCACGTTCGGGTTGCGAGCCCGCTGGTCGCTCGCCCCGACAGCCATGCCGACCGCGCCCACGTCGAGTCATCTGCCCATTAGAAATGGCGAACGGGTGAAAGCGATGAACGATCCTGACATCGGCAACCTCATGAAGGCCGCGACAGAGCGCCAGCTCGCTGTCGCGGCGCTACAGAAGAAGTACGAACAGAGCACCAGCGTCCCGACCGAGCAACTCGTTCTCGACATGCGAGAACTATTGGCCACGGAGCGGGTAGTTCTCGACGCGATAATCACGCTCTTTCTTAAGCTGGGCGGGGGCGAGGCGATATCTAGTCCCCCCGACATTCCCGCCTAGCTCGCGTGACACTGTGGCCAGATGCTCCGACCTCTTTCGCCCCGCCGGGCTTCTTCGCCGGGTCGCGCGAGATAATTGAGGCAGGGAACCAACTAAACGTCAGCAAATCTGGACTTCCGTCACCCTGATCGCCGTCGCGATTGCCTGCGCTTGGAGTTTTCGGACGTGAAATGGCGATCGAAGCGATCACGCTGGCCGAATTCGAGCGACTCAGGCCCCCCACTGACGACGACCACTTTTGGTTCCGGCACTATGCCCTCGGCTGGGACGCCTCTGCAACCCGCGAGTCTATTGCCGCCGTCTACCAGAGCGCGTCCCGTTTCAGTTACGTTGTCTTCACTCGGGACGACGACGCACTCTACCGCGGCACGTCCACCGGTTCCGGGATGATAGACCTAGACAATGCGGTTCGGGTTCTGGCCGTGAGCATGGATCGCGACGGGTAAGATTGCGGCGACGCGAGCGCTGGATACGGCGGCAAAAGCGTTGTCGTACGCATCCGAATCGGCGAGCGAAGTAACCAACGTTCGCGGTAAGGTCTTGCACGAGCTGGCGTATTTCTTCGTCGTTAGCATGCGCGAGCAATTCCCCAAGTAGGTATTCGGAATGTTGTGCCAACGCGTAGTGCATTGCAGCGCGTCATCGCGATTGGGTCCCCGATTTTCGGAGAAAATCGGCCGCGTGGGCGATTCTCTCCGAGAATTGCTTGATTGGAATCGCCGCCGTGGGGGCGCCTATGGAAGTCATCCGCGGTGAAAGAATGTGTCCGCGTCAGCGGACAATTGCCGCCGCGAACACGCCCCCCAGCGCCCTCTTGACACGCGACCTCGCCACGTGTACACTTATACAAGTTCTTTGACAACTCGATCTGTACGTAGCCGACGCCTCACCCAGGGGTCTGGCACTTCCACTCAACCCCAGCGGGGTGAAGGAACGTCGCCAGGCGGCGCAAGCCACTGGAAAGCGAACAGCCAGTCCGCGCCCGCGGCGCTCCTGCGTTTTTACGGAAGTTCGACGCCCAGCCCAGCGCGCCGCAACCAAAATTCACCGAGTTTTGGAACGTCGCCAAGTGCCGGAGCCTCGCGTTTTCCCCAGCGCGGCCGAACTTCGCCCGTGCAAAACAATGGGATTGTGTACGCAAACGTGTGATTCGCGGAGTGGAGGGTGACTTTATCCCGTCGAACCCCAGAAATCTCCGAGAAAACGGCGAGTCCGACAGGGAAATATGGAGCCATCGCCCAACGAGACGTTCCAAAATCCCAACGTAGGCGACTCGCTCGGAGAATCGCTTGATGGGAATCGACCGTGTGGCACGCTCAAGGTCTTCCGCAGGGCGTGGTCCGGCTGCAGCGGCCCCGCGGCGTTCCCAAAAGTATTTGGGAACTTTCTCACGCGGTCGGTCGTCCAACCCCTCAGCCGTTGGACTCAGCAGAGAACAGGCCGTTTTTGCGGGGCCTGTGCCGCGTCTGCGATTCTCCTCGACTTCCAGGAACACTTCCATGTCTCGACTCACCCACCTCGGTCGCCCACCGTTCCTGCCGGCCTTGTTGGCGCCCGCGCTGCTGGCGATTCTGCCTGGCGCCGCGTGGGGCCGCGTCAAGCTCATCACGCTTCCCGTGCGTGAGCGCGTCGAGATTCAGCTCGACAATGCCAAAGCTACCCTGGTCGAAGAGGAGCGCATCGTGCCGCTCGTGGAGGGCGAGAATCAGGTCGACTTCTCCTGGGCGAACACGCAGATCGACCCCAACACGATCGTCTTCCGCGTCATCGCTCCGGTGGGGGACGCGCCGCTGGATGTCAAGGTTGTCGCCGTCAGCTATCCGCCAGGTGAGTCAGCGCTCGTTTGGACGGTCGGCGCGAGCGCCAGCGGCTCGGCCCGCGTCCGCATCAGTTATCTCCTGGGCAATCTCACCAAGAGCTTCAACTA
>JANOIK010000718.1:0-10124 GCA_031407585.1 Planctomycetota bacterium
GAGGCCGAGCTGCTTGAGGTTGTTGATGCACTGGCTTCGCCGGGCGGCGTCGCGCGACGACGCGATCGCCGGCAGCAGCAGTCCGGCGAGCCCCGCGATGATCGCCACGACGACGAGCAGCTCGACCAGCGTGAAGCCCCGGGGCATCGGCGCCGTCGTTGACTCGGGGGAGGTGGGCATCGTTGGCTGCGCGTCTCAGGCAAATCGTAGGGAAGGACGCCGCAGCACCGGCGTCCATTTCATCGTCCAGCCCCTAAGTATCGCCAATGCGGCGGCGACGACAATGCGCGCGCCTACTGGCTTTTGGACGCAGGCGTTGCACCCGATCTAATAGCAAGCTGAACACAGAATTCAGGCGGTTTGGGGCCGGTCTGGCCGGTGCGACCGACAAAGCCGTCGCCCCGCTTTGGGCTTTGCCAGCAGGCTCGGGTTGGTCGGACGGGCGAGCGTGTTATCTTTGAAGGTCGCCAAATTGGCCCGACCGAACGGCGTGGATCGCCAGAGCCACGCCTGAGATTGCACGAGGCATCGTTTGTCGCACGAGACTGATTCCATCCTGGAACGCGCCGGCCTGGTGAGCGGACTGCTCACCCAGGACCAGATCGATCGCGCCTGGGCGGCCGTCGCTCATGACTCGCTGAATGCCGAGCAATCGCTGGAGGAAGCCACCGACGAGGCGCTGGCCGAGCATCTGGTGGCGCTTGGATTTCTGAACCGCTGGCAGGCCGAACAATTGCGGCACGGACGGACGAAGTTCTCGCTCGGGCCGTATCGCATTCTGGACGCCATCGGCCACGGCGGCATGGGGTACGTGTTCAAAGGGGAGCACGGCTTGCTCGGCCGCATCGAGGCGATCAAGGTGCTGCCCAAGACGCAGATGCACCCGGCGTCGATCGCCGCGTTCTGTCGCGAGATTCGCGCTCAGGCCCAGCTCGACCATCCCAATCTGGTGCGGCTGGCATTCGCCGACAAAGAGGGCGACACGTATTTCCTGGTCACTGAGTTCGTCGAAGGCTCCGACCTGCGACGGCTTGTCCGGCATCACGGGCAGCTTTCGGCGCGACAGGCCGCGGTGATCGTGTCGCAGGCGGCCGAAGCGCTGGCCTACGCGCACGAGCGCGGACTGGTTCACCGCGACGTGAAGCCCGGCAACCTGCTGGTGACGCCTGAGGGACACACGAAGCTGACCGACCTGGGGCTCGCGTCGTTTTCCTGGGATGCCACGCCGACCACGGACGCGAGCCCGAAGCACATCGTCGGCACGCCGGATTTTCTCGCTCCCGAGGCAATCGTACAGCCCGCCCAACCGCGGCCGGTCAGCGACATCTACGCACTGGGTTGCTCGCTATACTACGCGGTGACGGGCAAGGTGCCGTTTCCTGGCGGCACGACGGCCGAAAAATTGCGGCGTCATCTCGAGGAGGCGCCGCTGACGCCCACGCGACTCAACGCGCAGCTCGACGGCGAGTTCGTCGAGCTGATCGCCGCGATGATGCACAAGCGGCCCGATCAGCGGATCGCCCGCGCCAGCGAGGTGGTCGAGCGGCTCCGACGCTGGACGGCGGACGCCGACGCGAGCACGTGGCGTCAAATCGGCGAATTCGCCCAGGCGCCGGGGGAGCAATCGCTCCGCGGCGCGGAAATCGCCGACACGATCCCCGTGCACGCCGAAGGACTCGAACCGGCCGATTCGACGCCTGACAGCAGCGACTGGCCTTCGCCCCCGCCGGGCGTCGCCTGGACGCCGCCGGGCGGGCTTGCATTCGATAGCATTCCCGTTTTGCCGCGGGCCGAACCCGAGCCACCCTTTGAGTTCGCTGGGCTCGGCCGCGTGCCGCTGGCGGTGCTCGCCGCCGTTGTCGGCGCCGCGCTCACCGCGATCGCCATGGTGGCGTTGCGGTCGTGAGCGTTCGCGCGGCGTCGCGGCTCACAACCTTTGGCGATGCCTAAAGCGGCGATCCGCCAGTGCTGGCGGCATTCACTTCGGCTTGCAGATTCGTGATCACCCGCGCATCCAGGAATCGCGCCAGCAATTCGCGAGTGGCGCTGAAGAGTGCATCGACGCTCTGTCGCACGCGGGGATCCTCGGATTTGGGCAGCCGATTGCGAACCTCGTCCACGCGGCTGGCGATGACCGACGGTGTGGGCAGGTCGTTCAACTCTCCCATGAGTTCGCGGGCGCCTCCAACCTCGCCCTTCTTCAGGAGGGCCTGCACGCGGGCCACCAAAATCGCTCGCCGCGCGACGATGTCGATCAACTCTTCACGCACCGCTTGCACTTCGCCGTGCGCTGTCAGGCGCACGATGTCGTCGGCAATCGGGGCGTCGATCGTCGGGGCCGCCCCGGGCGCGACCAGCAGCTTCGCGAGCACCAGCCCGTCGCTTCGCAACAGGAGCGTGTCGACGGGATGCTCGCCGCGCGGCACGACCAGGACGCCGTCGCGGTCGGTCACGCCCACCAACTCGGGCGCCGCTTTTGGGGCAGGAAGCCGAAATACTTCATAGCCGACGAGCGGCTGCTCGCGATTGCTGCGAGCGTAGAATCGCACGCGCGCCGGGTGCAGGGCGTGGCGCAGCGAGATCGCGATTTGCTCGATGCCACCCCGGCGGCGGCCGGAGAGCGCGCCGCGCAAGGCGGTTTCGACACTCGCCGTCCAGCCCGCGCGCGTGGGCTCGGTCGTTACCAGGAACGTCCAGGGAATCGCGACGATGCCGCCCTCAACCAGCTCGCCGCCCCGACCCGTGCGGCGCATGAGCGGGAGGAACACGTCGTTGGGGGCCACGAGCAAATCGGGCCCGGGCAAGCGCGGCAAGGCGCCGCCCTTCATGACCAGTTGCGATTGGCCGTCGTCGTTCGGCGGTTCCACGCGGGCGAGCGGCGTGAACGAATCCGTGAGCAATCGAAAGCATGCTTCCGGCAGGATGGCGGTTTGTGAAACTTCGCGGCGACGAGTGGGGCCCCAACGACGCGTGTACGCATCAAACTCTCGGCAGGAGAGCACGTAACCCTCGGAAACGGCGACGACGCCCATCCAGTAAAGCTTGTCGTACCCGCGCTGGTCGGCGGGAAGCTTGTCCCATTCCACAGGCTGCGGATCGAGGCTCGTACGGCGTTCCGCGCCGGAGTCCGCGAGCGAGAGCTTCACTTGCCACAGCGGCCTGAGACCCGAGTCGACGCGCTGCTCGATGACGCGGGCGAGTGCCGCGGCGAGACCCGCCTGAGGGCGGGCGCTCGTGTCGGCGGCGAGGGTCACGTGAATTCGGTACGGCGAGATTTCCCAGGGTCGTTCCTCCGCGGCCGACGCGGGGCGCGACATTCCAAGCAGAGCGATGAATGCCGTGGCGGCAAGGCACGCAAGAGTCTCGCACCAATGCGGAAGGTGGATCACGGCCCGCCTCCCGCGGCGTTGGAGCCGAATTCCTTCCGCCAGTCATCGAGGTTTAAGTAAAGCGTGAGCGGATGGTCTCCGACGCCGGTCAGCCACGTGCGGTGTGCGAAGTGATTGACCGTTTGCCACAGCGGAATGACCGGCAAGTCGTAATAGGCGATGCGGTGGATCGATCTCAGGCGAGCACGCGCCTCGTTCCAGTTTTGAGATCGATCAAGATTGTCGAGCGCGGCGGTCATGAGGGCGCTCGACCGCCCCGCGACCCCGGCGGGGCCGAGCAAGCGGCGCGCGTCGGTCAACGGTTCCCACACGGCCAGTTCGGCATAAAGCAGGTCGTAATGGACCTGGCCGTCGCCCGGTTGGCCCGACGCCTCGACGAGGTCAATCGGAATGCCAACGCGGTCGAGTTGCAGTTTGATCGATTGGCAGGCGACCCGGGCGACGGCGTCGGACGAGTGCATCAGCACCAGCGGCGTCGGCGGCGGCTGCACAGGTTCTTTGGTCGGGTCCGGCGCCTCGATCGTTTCGCCACGCGCCTTTCGTTCGTCGAGGTCGCGCTTGGCGAGCGTCGCTCTGGCCACCCCGGCCAGCAGGGAAGCCAGCCGCGGCTCGTAGGGCCGTGGGGCGAGGTCGGCATTGTAGCCGTAGCCTGCAGGATCGTTTCGCGTGACGCCAATGGGAAATGGCCCACTCAGCGGGACGAACCCCGCGGCCTCATCCCCGCCTAAGAGGATGTCGCGCACAATGCTCTCGGAGTCGATGGCGTAACACAACGCGCGGCGGAACTCTCGCGACCCCATCAGCGGGTTCGCAAAGTTCGGCACCAACACATGGACTGTCGGCAAAGCGTAGGCCCGGACCGCGACGCCCGGCATGTCGCGGGCTTGCTCGAGCTGCCAGGGCGGAACACGGTCGAGGGCGTCGACCTCGCCGCGAGCGAGCGCCGCGAGAGCCGCCTTGTCGTCGAATTGCCGCTCCACCACGACGCGCGGGGTCCCGCGGTCGGCATTGGCTGCGCCGGTTCGCTCGAAATGCATCGCCTGCCGACCGTCATCGGCCGGCTTTCCTGTGAACCACAGGCCCGGCGATCGTGCCGCGTCGGTCAGCGTACGCAGCGGGGTCTGTAGGAGCACTTCGGAGTGGAGGTGCGGCTGCCACCACTGCAGCCGCACTTCGCGGCCGTCGGCGACTTGCACTCTATCGAGCGCGGCGTCGAGGTCCTCTCGCAACGCGGCATTGTCGCGGTTGGCCATGTTGAGAAGACGCAGAGCGACGACATCCGCCGTGATTCCCTGGCGTTCGGCATACTCAGAGAGACGAAGCCGCGTCTCCAATCCCGAATCGCTGGTGGTCAGATCGCCAAAACGCGATGCGTAGACGCCGCCTTCCGCGCCGAAGTCGATCATGCGCACCAGGGAAGGATTGACAAGCTCCGCGACGCGCGCCGCCGCCCAGTCGGGAACTCCGCGATCGTCCGCGGCGCGGCCCGCTTGCATGATTCCCACGCGGAACTCTGGCGCAGCGGCTTGAATCTCTTCGAGCAGGTTGCGGGCGTCGGCGAGGTCCGGTTCGATCGCCTGGGCCGCCAGCGCGGCGACGCGGGCCGCGTCGTAGTTGCGCGCCGCGATCGCCGCTCGCGCGGCCTTCAGCTTTTCCTCGACTACGCCGGCAAGCTGCTGGCGCCAACGAGCGACATTGGTAAGTTCCAGCTTAGGAAAATACCGCTCGACCAAATCGAGCGTCGCTCCAGCGGCCGCGAAGTCGTGGGCTTTGATGTGGCCCGAGATGAGCGAGTCGCTGACCGCCTGGACGGCGTTTACAAGCCGCGGATAGCTCGGATTGCGCTCGTACAGCGCCAACAGCGCCGGCCAGGCGCCCTCGCCGTCGCCGCCGGAGAAGGATTTTGACGCATCGCCCCACAGGTGGCTGTCCAGCGCGTCGTCCAGGCCCGGCAGCTTGGGGTAATTCGTTTGCAGGTACGCATAGAAGTCGAACGCCTCGGCAAACTCCTCGGTCGCGGTGAGCCGCTTCGCCTCGGCGAGCAACATCTGCTCGTACAGTTCGATCTTGGCAACGTCCGCCCAAGAGACGGCGTAAGGAAACGACGGCTGGCTGAGCTGGTACAGTTCAAGCGATCCGGTCTGGGGCAGCGGATCAGGGACTTCGCGGTCTGGCAGGTCGAGCAGGACGGTTTCAATGATCGCACCGCCGTTGGCGGCATTGAGAGTGACGCGGTCGAACGCGGGCCGATCGAGCAGTCGCACGGGCAGAACGAGGTCGTCCTCCTCGTCTGCAGGGGGGCTCTCCGCGGCGACGTCGGGCGCTGACGCGTCGGCATCGGATTGCGCTGTACTGCTGGATGCTGTTCCATCGGAAGCAGCGGGGGCGGGCGACTGCGCGGCGGCGCGGCCGGCAATCGCTGCCGCGACCAACAGGGCGAAGAATTTGGTGCTCATAACGAACCGCCGATCGCTACGGACGATTCAGAACTAAGAGCGAACCGTCGGGACCGACGACCAGAAGGCGCTCGCCCAAGGCCACCGGCCCGGCGACCGCGGGCTGGCCAAGGTCCGAGTACGCGCCTTCGGTCCCGTCAGTCAAGGCGACCCGCGCGACGCCGCCATTGGAGTAAAGCACGAGCGCCGAGCCATCGGCAACGAGCGGTGCGCCGCCGCAGGCGCCGTGCTTCAGCTCCTGACGCCAACGAACTGTTCCGTCGGCGTCGATGAGCATCAATTCGTCGGCGTCGGTCGCCAACAACATGCCCTCGCCCACGTCATGCGGACCCCACACGATGCGGCCGCCTAACTCGACCGGCTCGTCGGGCTTCAGATCGGGAAGCGAATAGGACGCGAGCCGGCCGTCCTCCGTTCCCGCGAACACATGCGTCTGCGTCGCAAAGAGCGGCGAGATCAAAGGGGACGGGCCAACATCCACGCCGCTCTCAGCCGCAATGTGCGGCGTCGGCTCGGATTCCAGAGCGAGCCGGTAGAGCGTGTCGGCTCCGTCGGTAATGACCAATTGAGATTCGTCACCCTCGCCGGTCGTGGCTGGCGCAAGCCAATGGACTTTGCGATTGGGAGTCAGCTCAGGCAGAAACGGCGTGCCGACAACGGCGCCGGTGGCGGCGTCGTGGAGCGTGACGCGACCGTCGTCGGTGGGCACGACAAGTTGGTCGTTCCAAAGTGATAGCGGGCAACTCAAGGGACTCGGAAGCTCGAACGTCTTGACCGTCGGGCTCGACGAGCCGGACGCCGCGTGAAGCAGTCGCGTTCCACCCGGGGCAGCCGCCGCCAGGCGTCCGCCGCCAAGGTCGATGCTGGTCGTCAGCGGGCGCTCGTCGCCAAGCGGAGCATCGGCTCGCTCGGCGGCGTCATCGACCTGGCGCCCCAGGTCCGTCCGATCCAAGTCGAAGACGGCGCCCGAGGCGTTGACGGCGAGGACGCGAAACTTCGATCCGTCCACCACGGGCGCGCCCGCGACGGGCACGGCGATTTCTGTCTGCCACGCAACGCGATTGGCGGTCGCATCGGTGGCCGCGACGACGACCCCCGCGCGCCCGGCCGGTCGCCGAACGTGAACGACCAACGGCCCGACGGCTTGAAGTGCGCCGTCAAATGCGTCGCCGTTAAAATCCTGGTCGAGGCTGCGGACCGACAGTTGGCCTTCAGTTGGCAAGATTTCTAGGGCGGTCAATTGAGTTGCCGCGAGCCAAAGGCGTCCCTCGTGGATGAGGGCAAAACGCGCTGTGGGCTGGGGGTCGTTTCCCTCGCGCCGCGCGACGACGCTGAGCGCCGTGGCGTCGTCGGCGCCTGAAATCTCGACGACCGCGATCTGGCCGACGGTGGTCGCCGCGGCAAGACGGCGTCCGGCTCGCGCCATGGGCGTAATCACGAGGCCGGTGAGTCGCTCGCTGGCGATCTCGCCGTTGATAGCGCCGTCAGGGTCGATGCTCAGAACGCGCAGGCGGCACATTTCCGTGCCACTGTTGTCCGCCACGATCACCTTATTCAGCACGGTCGCGGGTGGAACGGAAATGGCCCCTCTGGCATGGCCAGAATAAAACACGCCGACGCACGAAAAGTCTTCGGTCGAGAGCGTGTAAAGGATCGAGTGTTCGGCAGCGACATAGATGCGATCGCCCCGATCGTTCACGAGGGGCGCCGCACGGAGGGGCTGGCCGAAATCGACGTGCCCCACGAGCGCGCCGTCCGAGGATTCCACGACGTACAGCTTCCCGGATGCGCCGGTCGCGAGCAGGCGCGACCCCGCGGACACGATGCCGGTGATCTCGTCGCCCAGCGGCAGCCGCCAAACGAGCTTGCCGGTGGCGCCGTGCAGCCGCCAGAGTTCACCGCCGCCGAGGTCAGCGGCCACCACATCCCCGTCAACCATCAGCGGCGCGGCTGCAGCACCAAGGCCGGCGAAGCGGCGCCACAACACGGCGCCATTGCCGCTGCTGAGTCCGTACAATGCCCCGTCGACGCGGAGGACTACGGGGTCGTCAGGGGTGCTCGAGCTGGCGGAACCTCCCCGAAGGCGCTCGGCCAGCGCGATCTCGGCGACGACGGCGCGCGTCGGCCATTCCGGGAGTGCCTTCGCATCCCCAGGCACGAATTTCACCCGCGCCTGCTCGGCGGCCGATGCTTCTCGCACCTTTTCCTGGAGCGCCGCATCATCCGCCAACGCTGGATAATCCGCAAGGAGCGTTAGGCGTTCCTTGTAAGCAGTCGCCGTATCGCTGGCCGCGATCGCCGCGCTCATTTTGGCCAGCGCATCGGCCAGTTGTTTATCGCGCTGCTGGCGCGAACGTATCACTTCGAGCGAATCCGCGATCGCGGCCAGTTCCGCGTCGTTGCGAACTTTCTCGGGAACGTACTTATTGTTCGCGGAGAGTTCGAGCACGTCGCCAAGATGCTCGATGGTCGTCGCGAGTTTCTCTTGCTCCGTCGACGTTTCGGCCTCCTCAACGAGTGCCTTTCCTATGCGGACGAAGATGGCGCCCAACTCCTGCTTGGCTGTGGACGGTCCGTCTTGCCCTTCGCCGCCGCTGGCGAAGGCTTGCTCGTCCTCGATTTCAGCGATCACACGTTTTGCTTCCGGCAGGGCCGTGGCGGGATTGGTTTCCACGGCCTCCCATAGCTTCGCCATTTCGCCGCGGACGCGTGCTTCGCTCACATCCTTGTGGCGAGGGAACGTGTCGACGAATTCGTCATAGCGGACGCTCGCCTGGCGGTAGGCGCCGCTGTCGAACAGATTCTTGGCGTCGGCGAGTACGGCGTCGGCGCTCTCGCGGATGAGCAGGTAATAGAGGGCGGCGCCGCCGACCAGAAGCACCGCAAGGGCGCCGCCGCCCAATAGCAGCAGCGGCGAATCCCACTGGTTTTTGCCCCCGGCGGTTCGCTTCTTCGTTCCCTTCTTCTTTGTGCCGCTGCCGAGTCGATTAGATCCCGGCGTGCGCTTACCCTCCGCCGCCGAAGCCGCGCCGATCGCGTCCCGCGGCGGGTCGCTGAGCCGGGACGCTTTCGATGAGAACAACGGCGGGTTGGCGCCCTCGCCCAGGGGGCCGCCGAAAGGTCCTGGTGGCGGGCCGGTCGTTTCGATCGGGGGCATGGAGCTTGATGAGCGCCGGCGCGGCTGGTCTTCCTCTTCGCCCTCGGGAAGTGGTTGGAGATCAAGAATTTCCGGTTCCTCGACCGCTGAGGACGCGGTGAGCAGCATCGCCGCGAGTTCCTCGCCCTTCCAAGCCGTGATGACGTCGGTCTTCACGAGGAACTTGAGGATGGCCTCGGGCGTCACGCGCGCGCCGCCGTCCTCCGCCTTGCTGCGCATTTGGCGCGCCAAGTCGGCGTCGATGGTTTGGTTCTCTTCCAGCGCGGCGATGAACTCTTCCGTCGTCATGCGGACTCGAATTCCTACGTGTATGCGGTTAGGCCGATAATATCACGGCGAGCTAATAATACTTCGGATCAAAAGTATTTCTGATCGATGATGGCAAACTTGAACGTCGCGCCCTCGCGTATCACCGTGAAGACCGTCTCGCGGATTTTGTTGGGATCGTGCGAGGCGTTGCGCTCGCTTTCGAGCGTCCATAGTAAATCCTCGACCTCTCTTGGATAAAACAACAGCGCGATGCGACCGAACGCCATGATCCCCGCATTGGTTGCCAATCTCTTGGTGAGCGCTGGCATGGGACCATCGGCCGGAATTGTTTGGCCCCAACCAGCGTACTCCAACGGCGCCTTGGCCTCGACCGTTGGATTTCCGCTCGTAAAGCCCCACGCCACATGGACCTGATTGTCTCGGCCCAGCACGCCCACGCGGATCGCAAACTGGTCGAGCCATGCCGCAAAGTCGGCCTCAGAGTTTGGTTCAAAGCGAATCTTCCAGCGCTCCCAGCGTGGCACGCGTTCAATGACGCCATCGTTTCCGGGCCCCGGCGTGCGGGCGTCGCCGAGGCCGTTGCCGCGTCCCGACGCCTGCCCGACCGCATCGATGGTTCGATCGGCGATCACCGCGTCGCTCGTCGCCACGGCCGACATCATGTCGACGGACATCATGGCGTCGAGCGTTTCGCCTAGCTGTGGCTCGGAAAGCTCCGGGGCGTCCGGGACGCCGGGGGGCTCGGGGTCGGTCCCGAAGCCGCCGTTGCCCGTTGGGCTCGTTGCCTCGATGGGGACCAGTGCAATCGGCGTGGGCGTCGACGTGAACTTGTCGGCGAAAAAGACAAGGGCC
>JANOIK010000745.1:0-3067 GCA_031407585.1 Planctomycetota bacterium
ATTACGCTGCATGCCGCGAATGGCCAGGATTTGCTCGGGATGGTCGGTGCCGCGCTTGGCGATTTCCACGAGCAGGTCGTCGCGAAGCAGCCGCTTCGGGGGCTGGTTGAGCTGCCGGGCCTCGTTCTGCCGCCAGTGCCATAGCTCGCGCACGATGGCGAGGCTCGTCCAGTTGAGCGAGCCGATGCCCGACACGCGGCGCCAATCCTTACGATCCTGGGCGGCCGTCACGTCGTCACGCCACGCCGTCATTTCCTCGTCGAACCAACTGCGGCGCTCCGTGGTCTCGAGCAACTCGGTCAGCTTCGCGTAAAGCGGGAGCAAATAGCGCACATCCTCGAGCGCGTAATGAATCTGTGCGTCCGACAGCGGCCGACGCCGCCAGTCGGTGCGCTGCTCGCCCTTCTGCGGCTGCTTGCCCAGGAACTTGCCGACCACCGACGCATACGCGGCCGGGTACTCGTTGCTGGCGAAGCCTGCCGCGATCTGCACGTCGAACACGCGGTCCGGCGCCTTGCCGACGGACCGCAGCAGGAAGTTCAGTTCCTCGCGGCCGGCGTGCCACACGACCACGCCTTGCGATTGCGAGATAACCTCCCACAACGGTCGTACGTCGACCTTCTGCGGATCGACCACCGCCGACTCGTCCGGCGTAATGAGTTGCACCAGGCACAGTTCGGGGTGGAACGTGTCTTCGGAAACGAACTCGGTATCCATACCGATCAGCGGCGACGTGCTGAGACGCTCGCAGATCGCTTCGAGATCCCGCTGAGAGGTGACGGTGGGCGCCGGGGCGGCTGGTTTCATGGTCGCAGAAAAATCCAGGCGGTGAGTGCAAGGACGGGAAGCAGGATCAGGCAACTGAAGATCATATAGCCAAAGAAGCTCGGCATCTTCACCCCCGACTTCTCGGCGATTGCTTTCACCATGAAGTTCGGGCCGTTGCCAATATATGTCATCGCCCCGCCGAAGACCGACCCCAAGCTGATCCCGGCGAGCAGCAACGCGTCCACGCCGGCGGTTGGGCCCGTCGCGGCGGAGTCGCCCCGGGCCGTCTGAAAGAACACCAGGTACGTCGGAGCGTTATCGAGGAACGACGACAGCGTCCCCGAAGCAATGTAGAACCTGACCGGGCCCATGTCGAACCGGTCGACGAGGTAGGCGCCGTTGGCTCGCAGGATGTCGAGCGCCGGTTGCATGCAAATGAAGATGCCGATGAACAGGGCCGCCACCTCGATGATGGCCGCGTAGTTGAACCCGTTCTCGCGGCGCGGGGCCGCGGGGCCGAGCAGCAGCGACGCCGCCACGAGCAGCAGCTGCACGATCTCGCGGAGGAACATCCAGGGATGCCAGTCGGTTCCCGGAATGGCTTTCCCCGGATCGAGCATCGCCACCGCAACGACGACGCCGGCTAGCAGGAGGCCATTGACGCCGAGCCCGCTGATGTGGAGTTTGCCCGTTTTTTCGACGTCCTGCGCGACGTCGCCCGCCGCTTCCTTGCGGTAGAAGTACGCCGCGTCCATGACGACATACACCGCCAGGAGCGACGCACACACGAACGCCCACTCCTTCCACAGAGTGAGCGTCCAGAGAAAACTCACGCCCTCGAGGTAGCCGAGGAACAGCGGCGGGTCGCCGATGGGCAGCAGGCAGCCGCCGCAGTTGCACACGATAAAGATGAAGAAGATTACCGTGTGGGCGACGTGCTTCCGCTGGCGATTGGTTTCCAGCAGCGGGCGCACCAGCAGCATGGCGGCGCCCGTCGTGCCGATGAGGCTGGCCAGCAGGGCGCCCACCAGCATGAACTTCGCATTCGTGAGCGGGTTCGCCCGCAAGTCCCCCGTGATGCGAATGCCGCCGGCGATCGTGTACAGGCTGAACAGCAGCACGATGAAGGGAATGAACTCGGACAGAATCGCATTGGCGAGCACCGTTTGGACGAACCCCATCTGCACCCCGGCCTGCGGCGCGACGACGCGGTGGGCGGGCCAGTGCAGGTCAATCGCCTCGTGATGGATAAAGGCGTAATACGCAAGTGTGACGAGCCCCAGCCCCCCGGCGACGTAGAATCGGTGTAGATTGCTTTCCCACCAGTGCTCGGTGGCATGCATCAGCGGGAACGCGGCGATGGCGCCCAGTAGGAGAACGAACGGCAGAATCGTCCACAACGGCGGCGGAGCCCCCGCGTGGCCGTGTTCCCCGGCGGCGCCCTCTGCCGCCTCGTCAGCGGCCGGTCCGTCCGCCGCCGCCTCATCCTCCGCAATCGCATGGGCCGTTTCGCCGACCGCAGTCGCGGTCCATTGCTGTGGCAAACCGGCAACGAGACTGGCCCCGTAGGCCAGTACGATCGTCGCGATGGCCCAGACCGTGCGATCCGGGGGTGTTTCTGCGGCGGCGGTCATGGCGAAGTCCTTCGCATGGTGCTAGTTCGTCACACACGGGGCGGCGCCAACCGGCCGCGCCCCGTTGCCGCATATGGCCCAAGATTAAAGGGCGGCGGACCGCTCGTCTACGGTCCGCGACCCGCGCGACGGGAAGCAAAGTGGCGCCTTACTGCTGCTCCGCGCGGCCGGTAAACTGGAAACCGGCGCGGTCGCGCCGCTCGCGTTCCTCTTTTCCGCACCGAAACTCGCTCGCCACCGCTCTTGCCGATGACCGAGGTTTGGCTGCAATCGAACCGCCGCGTCCTTGCTCTGGGGCTGGCGCCCGTCGCTGCCGTGACCGCACTCGGTGCGCTGATGTTGGCCACGGTCGAGTCGAGCGCCGCGCGGCTGCTCGCCTGGGTCCTGATCGGAGCCGCCGCGGTGCTCGCCCTCGCGATCGCTCGCCAATTCCGCCGCCCGCGCATCGCCTACCGCGACGGCGAGGTGCTGTTCCACCTGCAAGCCGGGCCGCCGCTGGCCGTGCCGCGCGAAACCGTCGAGGCATTTTTTTTGGGTCAGGGCCCCGCGTACCTGACCGTCGCCCAAGATCGCGGCTCCGAAGCGGTGAACCTCGTGGCGCGGCTCTCGCAAAAATCGCCAGAGTGGATGCACCGCGACGTGAAGCCGGCGCTCGGCCACTGGTG
>JANOIK010000786.1:0-2914 GCA_031407585.1 Planctomycetota bacterium
CGCTCTCAGCGGATGTCCGAGATCCCCAAGCAAATCACCGAGACTCAGCGCAAGATCAAGACGGCGGGCGAAGAGCTCGAGGGCTTTAAGGGCGACGATGCGGCCGACCTGGTCTCGATCGCTCGCCGCGCGGCGCTCGAGTGGAGCATCGTCGAGTGCGAGAAGACGCTTGCGGCCCTCGATCGCGAGCAGGTGTTCTACCAGAAAACCGGCGAATGGGTGACGGTTTGCCGCGACTACTACACGCGCTACGTGCCTTACAAAGAAAAGCGGCTCGCCTTCTATCGCGAAGTGATCACGCGGCTCCGCGAAGCAGAAACACAGGAGCAGGCGCGCGTCGCCGCTGCGGCGGCCGCCGAGGCCGCCGAGGTCAACCGGCCTCCACAGATCATCGAGCTGGCCAACGACAACAAGCAACTCGCCGATGAGCGCACGGCGCTCGTCGCCGCGATGACCGCGGTGCGCCAGGACCTCGACGCGACGCGGGCCTCGATGGCTAGTCTCGACGCGCAAAAAAAGAGCGCCCAGCAGCGGGCCGAAAAGCTGTCAAACGCCGCGGGCCAACTGCTCCGCGAGCAGCAGTCGAAGTTGCCCAACGTTCGCGACCTGCAGCGCGACTACGCGCGTCGCGAGTCCCTGCTTTCCGAAGTCCAGATTCGCATTTACTCCCTGCAGGACGACAGTGCCGAGCTCGCCAATCTCGATGAACTGACCGACGACATCGCTTCCAAGGCGCACGACATGCGCGCCGAGTCGCGCGCAGAAATTCGCAAACTGCTCGAAGCGAAACGATCGACGCTCGAACAGCTCATAAGCGATCTCGATACGTATGCCGAAAACCTCAGCGCGCTTCACGGCGAGCAGGCCAACCTCATTCTGGTCGTTGAAGAGCTTGCCAACTTCATCGCCGAGCGCGTGTTGTGGATTCGCAGTTGCGATGCGCCTGCGGCCAGCGACGTCCGCCCGGCCGCCCGGGCGCTCGCGTGGAGCCTCGATCCCCACAACTGGCGCGCCGCGGGCTTGGCGCTGCGGCAGACGGTGAGCCGTAGGTCCGTCGCGTTCACCGCTTTCGTGGTCGGCATCCTCGCACTCGTCGTCGCACAGCGCCCAGCGCGCCGTGGCCTGCGCGAGGCCGGCGCCGAAGCGAAGAAACGCGGCTGCACCAAGCTGGCGCCGACATTCAAGGCGCTCTGGCTCACATTCCTCGTCGCCCTGCCCTGGCCCGCGGCGCTCGCGCTCGTGGGCTGGTCGTTGGATAACCTCAGCGAGACCGAGTTCGTCCGCGCACTGGGCGTGGCGATGCGCTTTGCCGCCGTCTGCCTGCTCCTGCTCGAGCTCACCCGCCACCTCTGCCGGCCAAACGGCCTGGCCGACGCCCACTTCGACTGGCCCGAGAAGTGCCTCCTCGACGTCCGCCGCAAGCTCCGCTGGCTCACCACGTTGGGACTGCCGCTCACGCTGTGGCTCGTGGGGCTCGAAGTGCAAGCCGAGGAGTCTTACTGGAGTTCGTCGCTGGGCCGGGCGCTGTTCGTCGGCGTCATGATCCTACTGGCCGCCGTGCTGCATCGCCTGCTGCTGTCCGCGGGCAGCCCGTTCCGGCAGGTCGTACTCATCAGCCGCGGCGGCTGGCTCACGCCGCTGCAAATCGTTTGGCGCCCCGCCGTAGCGGCGCTCCCCGCGGCGCTCGCCGTGCTCGCGCTCGTTGGCTACTACTACACCGCCCAGCAAGCCGCGGTGCGCATTCTGCAAACCGTCGGCATGCTACTCGCCGTGCTCGCCCTCGGCGGCGTCACCCGCCGATGGCTGCTGGTAAGCCGCCGCCGCCTGGCGCGCGAGCAAGCCAAGCAGCGCCGCGCCCAGCTCACCGCCGCGGCCGACGACGACCCCGGCTCCCTGCCTTCGATCGACGTCGGCGACGATGCCGTCGACCTTGCCGCCCTAAGCGAGCAGACGCAAAAGCTTGTCCGCGCGTTCCTCGGCGTCACAACCACCGTCGGCCTGTTCCTCATCTGGTCGGCCATCCTGCCCGCGCTGTCGTACCTCGGCGACGTGCCGCTCATTCCCGGCGCGTTAGCGACCGAATCCTACCTGCCGCTCACCTGGGGCGACCTGACGACGTTTTTGCTCGTGCTGACAATCACATTCGTGTCGGTGCGCGACATCCCCGCCATGCTCGAACTGCTCGTCCTGCAACACCTGCCCATGGACTCCGGCTCGCGCTACGCCTTCACCACGATGACGCGCTATGCGCTCGGCGCCGCGGGCCTCGCCGCCGCGTTCCACACGATCGGCGGCAAGTGGGCCAACATCCAGTGGCTCGTCGCCGCCATGTCCGTCGGTCTCGGCTTCGGCCTGCAAGAAATCTTCGCCAATTTCGTCTCCGGCATCATCCTGCTGTTCGAGCGCCCCATCCGCGTCGGCGACGTCGTGACGCTCGGCGACAAAACGGGCGTCGTCGCTCGCATTCGCATGCGCTCGACCACCATCGTCGACCCCGACCGCAAGGAATACATCGTCCCCAACAAAGACCTCGTGACCGAGCGGCTGCTGAACTGGACGCTCACCGATTTCACCAACCGCATCGAAGTGATCGTCCACGTCGCCTCGAGCACCGATACCGACGCGGCCTGCAAACTTCTGCTGCAGGCGGCCCGCGAACAGCCGCACGTCCTGCCCGAGCCGCAGCCCTCGGCCTCGTTCGAAGGCTTCGCCGAAGGCGGCCTCAAGCTGGCGCTGCGTTGCTTCCTGCCGAACCTCGAAAACCGCAGCTCGACCATCCACGGCCTGCACACGACGGTCGACCGCAAGTTCAAGGCCGCTGGCATCGAAGGCTCCTACGCAGACATGCGCATTCGCGTCACGCGCGAGGCGGCGCACTCGACGCAGCAATCTCACGTCGCATTTCCGGCGAAAG
>JANOIK010000416.1:0-1861 GCA_031407585.1 Planctomycetota bacterium
CGCCGTACGTGCTCTTGAATTTGAACACGCCCTTGCGGTAGTCGCGCGGGTAGGGATTGAGGAACTCCGCCGTCGGCCCTCGGCCATCGCCGCTGATGCCGTGGCAGTGAACGCAGTGCCGCCGGTAGAGCCCGTGCGTCACGTCGTCGGCGTCGGTCCACGCCGGGCCGGCCGCCCGATTGAGCATCACCTGGTTCAAGCCCGTTTCCGGCAGCACGGCGGGGTCGTCCGGCGTGCCGAACACGGCCCCCAGCACGTTGGCAATTTCCTGCTGGTACTCGGGGCTGATTTCGTTGGACGCGGCCTGCACGTGGTTGAGTCGGAACTCCGGCGGCGGCGCCGGGGTGCAGCCGAGCCCGCTCGCGGCTACCGCAAGGAACAAGGCGCCGGCATGGTAGAAGGTGGACTTCATCTCAAACTGTGGATCGCTGGACCGCTGGATTGCTGTATGGCTTAAGAGTTGTAGTGCAGTTGTGCCGCCGTTTGCGCTGGCACGACAAGGAAATCGCTCAACCTGACCGGAAGGCCGATGCCGGGATGACGATATTAATCTCACGAACTTCGTTCTCTTTGAGCTCGACCGTAATGCGACCCTTGCGGTCCCATTTCAGCTCCTTCGCCGCGTCGGACTCCACGACCAGCGCGCCGTTCGATCCGGCGCCGCTCTCGTGCCAAATCTGAATCTCCACCTCTTCGCCAGCCGGCAGATTCGGAATCTCGAACGTGCCGTCCTTGCCCGTCACGGCATAGTAGCGATTCGGCCGCGGCAGGATGTACGCGATCATCCAGGGGTGAAGGTTGCAACGGACCGTTATCGGAGTCGCTTCCTCGCGCTGAGCTTTCCACGACACTACACCCTCGCCGGCGGGGATCAGCTGATTGAACTTGCCTTCGATGTTGGTGTTGTGGGCAACGGGATCGCTGTTCTTGATGTTGATGGGCGTCCCCACGGGCACCGCCATCACGTGGGTGAGAAACACGCAGTGCTCCTGGTCGAACACCAGCGGTTCCTCGCCCGGCTGGGCCGAGTCGTTCACGCGCGAAACATCGCGGGCAAAAATGGCGATGTTCGCGATGCCGCGAGAGGCGCCATCGACCACAAGCCACTCCTGCGGCGGGGCTTTTCCGCCGGGCGCACAGGTCGCCGGATCCTTCGACATCGCGTCATAGGCCGGCATCTCTGGCGGATCGCCCTCGAACGTAAACGTGCCCTTCAGCGTCGCCCAACCCGTCCCCTGCGGCTTGTCGGCCGCGGCCGCACCGCCGCCCTCACCGAGCAAAGCCTCGCGGATGGTCGTCACACTTGTCGCATCGGCGACGACGCCCGACTCGCTCCGCGCCTGGCACCCCAGGGGCGCAGCGCACACAGCGGCCAGGCCGGCGACAAGTAACCAACGGTGGGTAGCGATGGCGTGCATTGCTCAAGGCGCCGCGCGAAGCGTGCGCTATTCAAAGAACTCGCGAACTACTTGCCCAAAATGTCCGGCGTGATTTCGATCACGCCCAAATCCACTTCGCCGCCGGCCGGAACTGTCACTTCGATCTGGCCCTTCCGGTCGGCCTTCTCCTTACCCACGACGAGATCTTTCAGGAACCCGTGCGATTCGTGCCACAGGATGATTTCCTGGGCGCCTGCCGGGATGTTCTTGATCTCGAACGAGCCGTCCTCGCCCGTCACGGCCATGTACGGGTTGTCCCGCACCAGCACGCACCCGCGCATCCACGGATGGATGTTGCAGGTCACCCCGCCCGGGAACGGCTCCGACTTGTCGAACTTCTTCGTGAGCGGCGAGCCGTTGGCGACGATTTGGTTGAAGTCGGCGTTCGCCGCAAAGTTCAGGTTCGTGTTGTGGCTGATCGT
>JANOIK010000806.1:0-2274 GCA_031407585.1 Planctomycetota bacterium
AACTTCAACCAGCGCGACAAGATGCGCGAAGTGCGGTCGATCATCGCCCAGTTCCCCGAGCTGCGGGCGAGCGTTCGCAACCTCACATCGTTCCGCCAGGGCGCCCCGGTCGACGTCGACTTCGCCGTCACGGGCCCGCGGCTCGATGTGCTGGCCGAATACACGCTCAAGCTGAGCCAGGCCGTGGCCAAGCTGCCGGGGCTGGTCGACGTCGATTACACGCTGCGCATGGATAAGCCGAACCTGCTGGCCCACGTCGATCGCGAGCGCGCCGCGGCCCTGGGCGTCGACGTGCGCGAGATCGCCGACACACTCCGCGTCGCGGTGGGCGGCGACGACCGCGTGTCGCGCTACTACGACGCGCAGGCCGACGACGCCTATGATGTCGAACTCCGGCTGGTCGGCGTCGATCGGAGCGACCCCGCGTCGATCTCGCAGCTTTACGTGCGCACGACGCGGCCGACGGGCGGGGCGTCAACGATCGGGATGCTCGAAACCGCGGGCGTGCCGCTGATTTCCGGACTCGGCTACTCCGGCGACCAGGCGCCGCTCACGCGGCTCGACAATCTCGTCGAGTTCGAGGAAACCTACAGCCCGTCGCGCATCGATCGGCTCGACCGGCAGCGCATGGCGGCGATCCGCGCGAATCTGGCCCCCGGCTACGCCCTGGCAGATCGCGTGCTTGCGATTCAGGAAACGGCTCTGGCCATCGGCCTACCGCCGGGCTACGCGACGCGCGTGCAAGGCGGCGCCCGCGAGCTTGAAAAAACGCTCGGCGAGTTCATGTGGACGTGCGGGCTGTCGTTCGTGTGCATGTACATCGTGCTGGCGGCGCAGTACGAAAACCTCGTGCATCCGCTGACAATCCTCGCGTCGCTACCCATCGCCGTGCCGTTCGGGCTGTTCAGCCTGTGGCTCGGCGGCGAGACGCTCAACTTATACTCGGCCCTCGGCATCCTCGTGCTGTTCGGGATGGTGAAGAAGGCGTCGATTCTGCAGGTCGACCACATCAACCAGTTGCGGCTCAAGGGAATGCCGCGCGAGGAAGCGATCCTCGAGGGCAATCGCGACCGCCTGCGGCCGATTCTGATGACGGCCATCGCGTTCGTCGCGGGCATGGCGCCGCTGCTGATCGCGACCGGCCCCGGCGCCGAGGAACGGCGCTCGATTGCTGTGCTCGTGGTCGGCGGGCAAGCGCTGTCACTGCTGTTGACGCTCCTAGCGGTCCCGGTGATTTACTCGCTGCTCGACGATTTGGGCGCGCGCTGGCAAGCGAAGACCACGCCCATGGCGGGCGCGCCCGTACCGAGCGGGTGACCGGTGAGTTCCAACGCCCCGCCGCCGCGTTCGTGGATCAAGATGCGCGCCGCACGGCTGCGACGAGACGTCTACGCCCAAAGCGGGGCCGCCCTCGCGGCGAGTTTGTTGGGGACAGTCTTTGTGCGCCGCGTGCAGGGCGAGGTGCGTCGCGCGCGGATCGTCGAGACCGAGGCGTATCTCGGCCCCAGGGACTTGGCGTCGCACTCATCGAAGGGACGCACGGCGCGCACCGAGGTCATGTTCGGACCACCGGGCCATGCCTACGTGTACTTCATTTACGGCATGCACAACATGTTCAACGTCGTCGCCGGCGTCGAGGGCGAGGCCCATGCGGTCCTGATCGGCGGCGCCGAGTCGCTGGACGGGTGGGATGTCGACCTCACGGGCCCCGGCCGATTCGCCCGAGCGTTCGAGATCACGCGCGCCGACAACGGCCTCGATCTCACCCGGGGCGACACCTTCTTTTTCGCCGACCCCAATTATCGGCCGCGCATCGTCCGTTCGAAGCGAATCGGCGTCGACTACTCGCGCCACTGGAAGAATCGCCTGCTCCGGTTCGTCGACGCCTCAAGCCCGGTCGCGAAGCGCCTGCGGCGCTAATGTCGAGCTTCAAACTTGCCACGAAGGCGCAAGATAAACCCGGTCGGCTCGCGACCACGCATTTTCGACGAGCCGACAGTGGGCCAGATGCAGGCGATCAGGAAAAAAAATAAGGCCGCGCCGGCTGCGGAGTGTGTCTCGCGGCCGGCGCGGCCGTGGGCGTCCCTTGTCTGAGTTTTTCGCGACGTTGGGTTGCAGCGTGCGCGATGGAAACCATCGCTCCGATCAAGCTCGCTCCCGCGAGCCCCGGCGGCCACATCTGCTGACCAACTACGAGAGCAACTCAAACCTAGTGACGCGAAACTGCAAAAACTCGAAATGCGATGGAGCAAGGAATAGAAAAGGAAGCAGACG
>JANOIK010000807.1:0-1552 GCA_031407585.1 Planctomycetota bacterium
TGGTTATTCGACCCGCGTCGTCGGCGGCGCCCGTGAATTGCAGAATACGCTCGACGAGTTTCTCTGGACGTGCGCTTTGTCGTTCGTTTGCATGTACATCGTGCTCGCGGCGCAATACGAGCACCTGATCCATCCGCTGACGATTCTGATCTCGCTGCCGATCGCGATCCCCTTCGGGCTGTTCAGCCTGTGGCTCGGCGGCGAAACGCTCAACCTGTACTCGGCTCTCGGCATCCTCGTGCTGTTCGGCATGGTGAAGAAGGCGTCGATCCTGCAGGTCGACCACATCAACCAGCTTCGGCTCAAGGGAATGCCGCGCGACGATGCGATCCTCGAGGGCAATCGCGATCGCCTGCGGCCGATCCTGATGACGGCCATCGCGTTCGTCGCGGGCATGGCGCCGCTGCTGATCGCGACCGGGCCCGGCGCCGAGGAGCGGCGCTCGATTGCCGTGCTCGTGGTCGGGGGGCAGGCACTCTCGCTGCTGCTGACGTTGCTGGCGGTGCCCGTGATCTACTCGCTGCTCGACGACTTGGGCGCGCGCTGGCACGCGAAGGCGACGCCCATGGCGGGCGCCCCTGTGCCGAGCGGGTGACCCGTGAGCTCGCCTGCACTGCCGCCGCGTTCGTGGGTCAAGATGCGCGCCGCACGGCTGCGACGAGACTTCTACGCCCAAAGCGGAGCGGAACTCGCGGCAAGTCTGCTGGGAACGATCTTCGTGCGGCGCGTCGAAGGCGAGATGCGACGCGCGCGGATCGTCGAGACCGAGGCGTATCTCGGCCCCAAGGACCTGGCGTCGCACTCATCGAAGGGCCGCACGGCGCGCACCGAGGTCATGTTCGGACCACCGGGACACGCCTACGTGTACTTCGTCTACGGCATGCACGACATGTTCAACGTCGTCGCCGGCATCGAGGGGGAGGCGCACGCGATCCTCGTGCGCGGCGCCGAGGCGCTGGACAGGTGGGAGGCCGAGCTCACGGGTCCCGGCCGATTCGCACGAGCTTTTGAGATCACGCGTGCCGACAACGGCCTCGATCTAACCCGGGGCGACACGTTCTTCGTCGAAGATCCCGCGTATCGGCCACGCATCGTCCGTTCGAAGCGCATCGGCGTCGATTATTCAGGCCACTGGAAAAACCGCTTGCTGCGGTTTATCGACGCATCGAACCCGGTCGCGAAGCGCCTGCGGCCGTAGAGCTGCAGAGCTTAACGTTGAGCGATGCGCAAGAAAAAACCCTGTCGGCTCGCGACCACGCATTCTCGACGAGCCGACAGGGGGCCAGATGCATGCGGTCAAGAATCAAAAAAAGGCCGCACCGGCTGCGGAGTGTGTCTCGCGGCCGGCGCGGCCGTGGGCGTCCTTCGTCTGAGTACTTGCCGCGTTGGGTTGCAGCGTGCGCGATGGACGCCATCGCTCCGATCAAGCTCGCTCCCGCGAGCCCCGGCGGCCACATCTGCTGACCAACTACGAGAGCAACTCAAACCTAGTGACGCGAAACTGCAAAAACTCGAAATGCGATGGAGCAAGGAATAGAAAAGGAAGCAGACG
>JANOIK010000821.1:0-1525 GCA_031407585.1 Planctomycetota bacterium
TCACTTGTTCCTCGCGAATCCCAAGGTCGAGTACAAGCAACTGCACTCGGTGATCATGGCCCTGCGGTTCCACGGCGAAGAGACGGATGTGATCCCGCGCGCCGCGCTGCTCGACTCGATGCGGCTGTGCCTCGCTCACGAAGGGTTCGCCGACCAGGTGATTCCCGACCTCACGCGGTGGGAAGATTGGGACGTGATGCCGCGGCTGATTTCGATGTTCAAGGAGAGCAAGAAGGACGACTGGATTCGGCAACCCGTGGCGTCGTACCTGCTGGTGGCGGCCGAGGAGCCGGGCGAAGTTGGCGCGAAGGCGACGGCGGCGCTGGCGGAGCTTGAAGAGTTGGACGGCGAAACGGTGGAGCGGGCCCGCAGCCTGTCGGCGTTTGGATTCTTGCAGCGTGCGGCGGCAACGCCGGGGACTTCGGCGTCGCCCGCAACGTCGGAGACGCCGCCGATGGAATCCGTCGATGTGATTCCGCCGCCGGCGGATGAAGCTGCGGCCACCACTTCCGAGACGTCCGAAGACGCAGCGGACGTGGCGGCGCCGGGCGACGACACTTCGGCGGCGACGGACGCGGGCGCCGCCTCGGATCCGCCAGTACCAGGCGTGCCCGAAGACAACGAGACTGAGGCGGTTACGACCGATCCCGCGCCTGCGGCCGAAAAGCCGCCGGTGCTGGTTGCCACGCACCTGACGCCGCCGAGTAAAATCAAGATCATCGGCGTGCCGCTGTTGGCCGCCGCGGTGCTGCTGGGCGTGTTCGCCGTCCTGCTCCGCGGCGCCGACCCGCGCTCATCCGACGATAGTTAGCCCTCCTTACTACCCACCGCCTACTGCCCACTGCCCACCGCTCACTTCGATGTCCACGCTTCAATCCCTCACACCTGCCGATCTCGCTGAGCGGCCGGAGTTTGAATACCGGCCCGTGCCCACCAGCGCGATCGCGTCGGTGGTCTTCGGCCTGCTTTCGTCGATGGTGTTCGTCGGCGGGCGCGAGACGTTCGAGAGCGCGCTGATGATGTGCCCGTTGCCGCTCGTCGGTCTGGCGCTCGGCTTGGGCGCCCTTCGGCGCATTCGGGCGAACCCCGATCACCTCAAAGGCGCCAGTACGGCCGTCGCAGGAATAGCGCTGTCCGCGTTCGGGCTCTTCGGTGGGCTGGCTTATGCCGGCTACGTGCGCGTGAGCGAAGTCCCCGAGGGGTACGCGCCGACGTCGTTCGCCGAGATGAAGCCCGATGAGGTTGAGGCCCGCGGCGGCGAGGTCATTCCGCCGGACGTGGCGGCGCTCGACGGTAAGAAGGTGTTCATCAAGGGCTATTTCCGGCCTGACTCGTCCAAGTTTGCGAACAACGTGACGCAGTTTCTTCTGGTGCGTGACAACAACCAGTGCTGCTTCGGCGACCTCAGCACCGTGCAGTTTTACGACCAGGTGGCTGTGACCATGAAGGGCGACCTGACCGTCGACTACAAACCTGGCCTGTTCCGCTTGGGCGGCAAGCTGTTCATTAAGCCGGAGAATGCCAC
>JANOIK010000825.1:0-1734 GCA_031407585.1 Planctomycetota bacterium
ATCAATGCCGTGTACGCAGATGCGTCCGGGCATTTCCTGTCGTTCGACGTCGATTATCTCGTCTTCAACAGCCTTGGCACGCGCAACGGCGAAGAGACGGTGGATACGAGTAAGCTCTAACACCGCAGTTGAGGTAACGCCTCTCAACGAGGCGGTCGCGGGGGCGATCGCCTCGTTGAGCAGCACCCCGCATCAGTCAGGGCGATCTGCCTCAACGTGCGCCGCGAGTAGAGATGCTGCAGTCACGGCGTCGATGGCTCGACCGCGTCGAATGTTTTGAGTTTGAGCCGCTCGACCGCTCGTTGCGACGATGGATGCTGCATAAACAGCCGCCAAATGAGCCCCGTTCGCACATTCTCGATCGCCAGGAGCATGGGGCCCACGTCGATGGCTACGTTGTCCTCGCTGGCCGACTGCTGATCGACGTTAAAACTGTCGGCGAAGCCGTAGCCGCCCGCGGCAGGATCGCGCCAGACTAGCGGCTCGCCATTCTTGTCGGCAAGCGTGCGAAACTCGCGCAGCGCTGCCATGCTCTCCTCCGGCGTGAACATGATCGCCGTCCCCGCGGCGTACGGGGCCACGGTTCCGCCTTCCCAAACATCCTCATCCATTACGCTTGGCCGCAACGACTGCACGAGGTACGTCGCGTCGCCCGCGGCGTTCAGCCCGGTGCAGGGCGCGAATCCCCAGCGATTCTCGCCGAGCGTCGCGAATTGATTGGCAGCTTCGATGCAGCGCCGGCGGTGCGTCAGCGTCGCGCGGCGGGAATTCTCGAACCAGTCGACGCGCGGCGCCTCTACGCCGAACTTGACAGGCTCGTCTGCCGCCAGGCTTCGATAGTCGATCCAACAATGCGCGAAGAAGTATGTAAACATCGAGCCATTCCATGAGACGACATACGGCTCCATGTCGTCGTGTTGCTTGATTATTCGCTCAAGCCGATAGTAGTCGCGCGGATCGCCCGCGAACTCGCCGTCCGGCGCCCCAGCGGCAAGGAAGTAGAGGATGAGCTCCTCGTCGCTTGCCACATGCCAATCCCACTCGACAAAGTCGCCCGGTCCATTGAGATCTGCGTTCCTCGCTCGCCACCCATGCGAAATAAAGTCCTGCTTCGAGTTGTCGTAAGCCTTCCAATTCGTGGCCGCGACGAGGTCGTTGACAAGCTCCGCGACCTCGCCGCCAAAGTACTCGGCCGCGGGAATGGCGCCCGCCAGGAACAGCGCGTGATCGATTGTGCCCGCGATGTCCGAGCGATCGCCGTCAAGGATACCGGCCGTTTTCATATCGATGAAATGAAGAAAAACGCCGAACTTTCTATTGTCGTCGCGGCGGGTGAGCGTACGAAGCACGGTGAGGGCTCGATCGCGCCCTTGCTCCTTGGTAATCCAACCTCGCTCGACGCCGATGGGGAGCGACGAGAGCTGGTAGCCCACGCCAGCGATGCTGCAGACGTCGACCATGCGGCGATCTTTGACCAGGCCGCTGGTGGGATCCACTTCCCGCCAAAGGTACTGGAAGCAACCTCGCTGGATCTCGTCCAGAAGCCGGTCATCTTCGGCAGAGAAGCGATACTGGGTTGCGCTCTGCGTGGCCGCGTTCCGTAGAATATCACTTTGCTGGCTGAGCTGACCCCGCGCAACTCCGGCTGCAAGTAGACCCGCAGCCGCAACGAGCACCGAAAGACTCGTGGGCATCAGTCCCGATCTGTACTCTGCCCCTCTGCGGGCAAGGGCT
>JANOIK010000827.1:0-2662 GCA_031407585.1 Planctomycetota bacterium
GCCCCAATCGACGTGCGCTGCGGGAAGCAGCACCGCCGGTCGGCGCCATCCGATCACCGCCGCGCTGACGAGGCGCGCCGACTGGCGCAGCTCAACCGCCTGCCGCAGGTCGAGCTGGCGCCGAACGTCGTGAAAGAGGCCAAGCGTTTGCGCGTCGAGAATCGACTCGCTTTCACGCCGCAAACGCCCCACAAATCGCATCGCAACGGCAAATCTCGCAAGGCCCCACGCAGCGCCCATCGCCACGATCGCCGCGGCCCAATCTCCAACTCCCCCTTCCGCCGCTTGCGGCTTAGCGCGCCCTGCACCCCCAATCTCCTGAAGCCTCCGAATCAACGCCCCAACACCAACGCCCATCGATGGCTCGGATAACTCCGCCAACCCGCTCTCCGGCAACCCGCTCTCCGGCAACCTGTTCGGCCCCGCGACGGAACTTCGCGCCGCGACATCGCCCCCTCGCTGCCACACTGCTGTCCACAACGGCATTGGCGCGGGAATGAGCACCGTCACCGCCAAAATTGTCGCCGCCGCAACGCCCGCCGCCAGCGCCGCCGCACTGGGAGATCGTCGCCCAAGCAGCCACGTCGCCGCTACGCCGAGGCTCGCCACCAGCACCGTTTGCAGCACGCACCACCATGCCGGCGAGAGATATTCACTCATGACTGTTGCTCCTTGAGAATCTGCTCCAGCAGCGCCCGCTCCTTTGCGCTGAGCCGTTTCCGTCGGCCGAACAGGTTCACCAGCAACTGCTCCCGCGAGCCCTGGAACACACGCTCGAGCAGGTCGCCCACCAGGCTCCGCGCCGCTTCGTCGAACGACCGCACCGGCCGATAACGAAACGGCCGCTGGTCGTTGGTCGCCTCCAAAAACCCTTTCTCGACGAGGATGCGGGCCAGATTCGCGACCGTGACGTACGCCAGGTCGTGCCCCGCGTCCGCGAGCTCGTCGCGCGCCTGGGTCGCCGTCATCTCTCCCTGTCGCCAGTACGCATGCATGACGACCAGCTCACGATCGGTCAGTTCCTTAGTCACCGGCCTCGCCATCACGTCGCCCTCACGCAGGTCCCACGAGATTTGATACGCCAAATTTGCTTAGCCAAATATACCGCCGCCGGCGATTTTTCTGCAACGCCACTTTTTCCCACATTCTCAACCCGTGGTGCTAGGAATTGTGCCAACGCATGTGGTAAGACCGAGTGTGCCTGAGCGCATCGCGCGCAACACGCAGTGTCACTTCTTAACCCCCTCCCTGTATGGGAGGGGCTAGGGGAGGGATTCCCGCCCGTTACCTCCATGAAAAAGTCTCGCTGCAACGTTGGCGTCAATTGGTCTTCCCGAATCCGTGACTTCATCAGGTGTGTCTTTTAACTTCACTTCAAACAACTCACCGCTCACGCCACATATGAAAGCGGTCAGTATGACCATCAAAGCGGACACTATGAGACCAAAAGCGGACAGTATGAGCCCCAAAGCGGACACTTACCGAGACCTAACTCCCACCGTGAACTGACCAACGCCCGAGATTTCTCGACTCCACCGCTGAGCCACGCGCCCAACGCTGGTCATTCTGTCCACACAAACAAGATTTCACGCCCGCACGACCGGACGGAATCCCGTCGGAGCAGAATCCCGTCGCCCCTTAACCATTCCTTCAGCGCCGACAACGACCAACTCTCGCGGTTGGCGAGTCGCAACAACCCGTCTAAAATGCGGAGCACAACGGCAGCCCAGCGGTTCCGGCGCCCCAATCCCGACCCGCTTAGCCCGCCGTTCACGGATCTGGCAACGCATGACTGGACCGGAGCAGCGAAGGTGGCAAACCGCATCGACGGAGTCGTGACCTCGATCGACTCGTTCGGAAATCTCGTGACCAATATCACCCGCGACCAGCTCGCGGGGGCGCCGACCGACGAGTCCGTGACGGTCGCGTGCGACGAGCATGAGACCCAGGGCATCTTTCAGACCTACGAGGAGCAACCGCCGATGACGCTGATCGCGCTCGTGGGCGCCAGCGACATGCTCGAACTGGCCATCGTCGACGACAGCGCCAAGATCATGCTCGGCGTAAAAGTCGGCGCCCCCGTGGAAGTGAGGTGGTAACGCCCATGGCCACGCCCGCCGAACTTCGCGACTGGGATCGCCGCCATTTTTGGCACGCGTTCACCCAGATGGCCGAGTACGACCCGCTCATCGTCGAGCGGGCCGAGGGCTGCTGGCTCGTCGACGTCGACGGCCGGCGGTATCTCGATGGCGTGAGCAGCTTGTGGTGCAATCTGCACGGGCACCGGCATCCGCGCATCGAGGCCGCGATCGCGGAGCAGCTTGGCAAGCTGTCCCACGCCACGACCCTCGGCATGAGCAACCCGCCCGCGATCGAGCTGGCTCGTCGGCTCGCGGAGCTCGCGCCCGGCGACTTGCAGCACGTGTTCTTCTCGAGCGACGGCTCCTGTGCCGTCGAGACGGCGCTCAAGATGGCGTTCCAGTATTGGCGCCAGTGCCCCTCGCCGCGGCCCGCCAAGTCCAACTACCTCGCGTTCGACAGCGCCTATCATGGCGACACGCTTGGCAGCACGGCGGTCGGCGGCATCGCGCGGTTTCATTCGATCTTCGAGCCGCTACTGTTCGACGTCGTGCGGCTGCCCGCGCCCGATCGCCGCCATGGC
>JANOIK010000866.1:0-1527 GCA_031407585.1 Planctomycetota bacterium
ACTTCGAGGGCGAACTGTTTTTCGGCTCGGGCCCGGAGTTCGAATCGCACTTGGAGTCGATCGAGGAGCAGCTCGACGCCGAGTGCCGCGTGCTGGTGCTGCGCGTGAAGCACCTCCGCAACCCCGACGCGGTGTGCATGCACCTGCTCATGGAGTTCATCGACCGCATCGACGAGCGCGGCGTGGAACTCTGCCTCTCCGGCGTCCGCGACGGCTTTTTCAGCGTGTTGAGCAAGGTGGGCATCGTGGAGGCGCTCGGCGAAGACCGCGTGTTCCGCGAAGTGCCCCAGGTGTGGTCGAGCACGAACGCTGCAATCGAATGGGCGTATGCCCATCTGGGGACGGAGCTATGCGACGCATGCCCGCGGCGGGATAGCGCCGCAGCGGGCGAGGCGCGGTGGAATTTTGTGATCTGACGCGGGACGCTCGAGCGCGACTCGCGTTGTTGGCGAGATGATTGAAGCCACCGGCAGAGCCGGCGGCTTTCATGGTTCACTCCTCTTCGTCGCCGCTGCCGGCATCGCTGCTGTCGGTGACCATCCCCAGTTGCCGCATTTTGCGGTAGAGGTTCGAGCGATGCAGGCCGAGGCGCCGGGCCGCGCCGCTCATGTTGCCGCGGGCGACGTCGATCGTCTTGCGGATGTAGTGCTGCTGGAAGTCGCGGGTTGCGTCGGCGAGCGAGCCGGTGAGCTCGAGTCGATCGACGTCGTCGCCCGAGTCGATAAGCACGAGGTCTTCCGGCTCGACGGTATCGCCGGGCGTGAGATACGCGAGACGTTCCGTGAGATTGCGGAGCTCCCGGACGTTTCCCGGCCATTGATGCGAGACGAGACGCTTGCGGGCCGTGGCGGAGAACTTCGGCGCCTTACGGCCCATCGTGCGGCAGAAGCCTATGAGGAAGAACTCGGCGAGCTTGAGCACGTCGTCGCCGCGCTCACGCAGCGGCGGTAGTTCGAGGCTCACGACGTTGAGGCGGAAGAACAGGTCTTCGCGGAATTTCTTGGCGCGGACCATGGCGCCGAGGTCCTGGTTCGTGGCGGCGAGGATGCGGACTTCGGTGTGAATGGGAGTGGAGCCGCCGACGCGGACAACGATCTTGTCCTCGAGCACGCGCAGCAGCTTGGCCTGGCCGCTGAGGCTCATGTCGCCGATTTCGTCGAGGAACAGCGTGCCGCCGGAGGCGAGCTCGAACTTACCTGACCGCGACTCCCGGGCGTCTGTGAAGGCGCCCTTCTCGTGACCGAAGAGCTCGCTCTCGAGCAGGGTCTCGGTGAGCGCGGCACAATTAATGGCGATAAACGGCTGATCGCGGCGACGGCTGAGGTAGTGGATCGAGCGAGCAACGACCTCTTTGCCGGTGCCATTCTCGCCGAGGATGAGAATCGCGAGATCGGTATCGGCGATGCGGCGGATCGTCGAGCGAACGGCCTCGACCGCAGGGCTGTCGCCGATGAGCTGCAGGCCCTGGGCCGCTTGCTCGACGAGCTGCTGATGCTTGGTGAGCAGCTCTTCAAACTCCTGCGTGTT
>JANOIK010000888.1:0-3919 GCA_031407585.1 Planctomycetota bacterium
CAAGATCGAATCGATCAGCCGCTGGACCAAGACCGATCCTGCCAACGCGGCGCCCGACGCCCCCGGCGACTACAAGGAGCAAAAGGAAGAAATCGGCGAGCACTGGGTCTGCGACGGCAAAGCGATCTACGAGTACGACCACCGCAGCAAGCAGCTGCGCGAGACGCGCATCCCCGAAGAGATGCGAGGCCTGTCGATTGTCGAAGGGCCGCTGCCGTTCCTCTTCGGCGCCGAGGCCAAGAAGCTGGCCGAGCGCTACTGGATTCGCGCGAAGACGGGCAACCCCGCGGAGATCTGGCTCGAAGCCTACCCGCGCCGCCAAAGCGACGCCGCGAACTACGACTTTGTCGAGGTGATGCTCGACCGCAAGACGATGCAACCGCTGGCGATCCAGGTGCACCTCCCCGGCGGCCAGCAGCGGCACGTCTACACGTTCGAATCGCCGTCGGTGAACGGCACGATGGACGCCATCTTCGGCAGCCTGTTCAGCGCCCCGCGCACCCCCATCGGCTGGAAACGCGTCGTCGCCACCGAGTCCGAACTCCCCCCCGGCGCCCCCCAAGCCGCCAATCCGGGCGACGCTCTGCAACGCTGAGCGAACGGATCTCTCGCAAAGGCGCAAAGACCGAACGCAAAGAAGACGGGAGAATTTAAGAAAGCGAATGGGCTGATGCAGCAATCGTCTCTTTCTCTATCTTTCCCTTTTTCTCTTTCTTGCTTTTCTTCTTTGCGTTCTTCCTTTGCGCCTTAGCGCCTTTGCGACAGATCTTCTTATAAGCAGCCATGTAGTAGCCCGTACAACCGGCACGATCCCTCGCATCGCGCCGCTTCGGCCGCCCCCGCTGCGCATAACGTAGGATTGAGGTTGTGATGCGACCCGTCGCATCCGTCTCAACACCCGGCGCTGCACGAGACTATGACCGACCTGGCCGCCCTCGCCGCCATCCTGCCCCCTGCTGATCTCGGCGCGAGCCGCTCGCTGTTCGAGCCGCCGCGCGTCGCCGTGACGCGCGTCTTGCACGTCATCAACGGCGAGCACTACAGCGGCGCCGAGCGCGTGCAGGACCTGCTCGCAGGCTACCTGCCCGACGCCGGCTACGAAGTCGGCTTCGCGTGCGTCAAGCCGGGCCGGTTCCGCGAGGCGCGCCTCCACCGCGAGGCTCGGCTCTACGAGCTGCCGATGTCGAGCCGCGTCGACTTCTCCGTCGGCCGCCGCCTGGCCACGCTCGTGCGCGACGAAGGCTACGCACTGATCCACGCGCACACGCCGCGCTCACTCATGGTGGGCATGGGCGCCGCGCGTAAGGCCGGCGTGCCGCTGGTGTACCACGTGCACAGCCCCGCGGGCCGCGACTCGACGCGCCGCATCCGCAACCAGATCAACGTTTGGCTCGAACGCCGCGCCGGCCATCGCGCCGCCCGGCTCATCGCCGTCTCGCCGAGCGTGCGGCACTACATGCTCGAGCAGGGCTTCCGCGCGAGCCAAATCGTGTGCGTGCCCAACGGCGTCCCTCGCATCGACGCCGCGCCGCGACGCGAAACGCCGACCTCCTGGACGCTCGGCATGGCCGCGCTGTTCCGTCCGCGCAAGGGCGTTGAGGTCCTGCTCGACGCGCTCGCCGCCGTTCGAGCCCGCGGCGCCGACGTGCGCCTGCGAGCCATCGGTCCGTTCGAAACGCCGGCCTACGAAGCCGAAGTCCGCGCCCAGGTCGCGCGGCTCGGCCTCGAGGACGCCATCGACTGGACCGGCTTCATTACCGACATTGCCGCCGAGCTCGCCCAGGTCGACGTTCTGGTGCTCCCGAGCCTCTTCGGCGAAGGCCTACCGATGGTTGTGCTCGAAGCCATGGCCGCCGCCGTCCCGGTGATCGCCAGCGAAGTCGAAGGCGTGCCCGCCGCGATCACGCACGGCGAAGAAGGCCTGCTGGTGAAGCCCAGCGACGCGACCGCGCTGGCCGCCGCGATCGACGAGCTAATCGCCGGCCGCCACGATTACGCCACGCTGAGCCAGACCGCCCAAGACCGCCACGCCCAAGACTTCTCCGCCGAAATCATGGCGCTCAACGTCGCCAACGTGTACGACCAGGTGCTGGGCCGCTAACCGTTTAGCCGCGACCCGAAGGTCTTCCGTAGGGGAGCGCGTTTCGCCCGCGCTACGCTCCGCTACGGCGGACCTCCGCGTCGCGGCTAAACAATCTCCCTCTTCCGATCCGCGTCTATCCTCTGAATCCGCGTCCCTCCGCGGCCAATTCCCTTCCCCCTCTGTGCTCTCTGTGCGCTCTGTGGTGAGTCCGATCTATCCCCACAGCTCCCGAATCACCTTCCCCCCATTGGCGATCTTCATCGGCCGCCCATTGCTCGCCGTAAACTCCGTCGCCAGCGAGATGCCCAGCGACTGGCACACCGTCGCCATCAGGTCTTCGCTCGAGTACGGCTCGGTCGTCACCTCGGTGCCATCGTCGCTGGTGGCGCCCACCTCGCGGCCGCCCGGCACTCCGCCACCGCCAAGCACCACGCTCCAGCTTCGGGCCCAGTGATCGCGGCCGGCCTGCTCGTTGATCCGCGGCGTGCGGCCAAACTCGCCCATCCACAGTACGACCGTATCGTCCAGCATCCGCCGCTCCGCCAGGTCGTCGACCAGCGCACTCATCCCGCGGTCCATCTCCGGTAGCTTCGTCCGCAGCGCGTCGAAGCACCCCTGGTGCAAGTCCCACCCGCCCATCGTCACCTCGACGAACGGCACGCCCGCCTCGACCAGCCGCCGCGCCATGAGGCACCCGCGACCGAACCCGCTGTCGCCGTATTTCTCGCGAGCCGAGTCCGGCTCCTGATCCACGCGAAACGCCGCCATCTGCGCGCTGGTCATCAGCCGCAGCGTCCCCTCGAGCACCTTCGCGTGCTCCGCCGCCGCGGCCCCGCGCCGCTCGTTCACAAACCGCCGCTCGAGCATCCCCAACAGCTGCATGCGGTCGGCCATCCGTGCCTCGTCGACCGCCGCCTGCACGTCGCGCACGCGGCCGTTCGAGTCGACTTGAAACGGCGCGTACGCCATGCCCAGAAACCCCGGCCCGCTGCTCGCCCCGCCGATCGACACGAACGGCGGAATCTCGAGCCCCGCCGTCGCGGCCGCCAGCTCGTGCGCCACGACCGACCCGTAACTCGGATGCACGACGCTAGGGTTCGGTACAAACCCCGTGTGCAGGTAGTACGTGCCGCGCGTGTGATCCGCCTCGCGCGTGCTCATCGACCGCACGACCGAGAGCCGATGCATCTGCTTCGCGGTGAGCGGCAGCAGTTCGTTCACCTGCACATCGCCCGCGGTGGAAATCGGCTTGAACTCCCCGCCGGTCGTCGCCCCTGGCTTCATGTCCCATAGGTCGATCGTCGGCGGCCCGCCGCCCATCCACAGCAGAATGCACGCCTTATGATTCCGCTTCAGCGCCGCGGCGTTAGCGCGCAGCGAATGCCCGAGCGCCAGCGCACTCCCCGCGAGCGCCGCGCTCCCCGCCACATGCTCCATAAAATGCCGCCGAGTCATCCCCCGCGGCGTGCGTTGCACGTGCATGGCAATCACCTCCTCTCGAAGTCAATTCAATCGGACTCACCACGGAGGGCACAGAGTTCACAGAGGAAATGCAAGAGCAAGAAAGTCGATGAATCGAAACAATCTCATTCCTACCTCTGTGCTCTCTGTGTCCTCTGTGGTGAATCCGAATCCCCTCAATGCACCAAAATAAACTCCCCACTATTCAGCATCGCCCACCACACATCCTGCAGCGTCTCCACCACATCTCCCCCGCGGCTCGCGAGCAGCTCGTTGCACACGCGCGTCTCGTCGGCGCCCGGCAGCCGCGCCAGCGCCGCTCGGTACAAATACCGAATCTTCTCGCGATCGCTCAACCCCCCGTCTGTCGCCACG
>JANOIK010000901.1:0-2453 GCA_031407585.1 Planctomycetota bacterium
CTGCGCGGCCTACGCCGCACGTCTGCAGATTACAGAAACTCTTGTTTCGGCAAGGTTGAGAACTAGTGGAGCGGAAGGGAGTTGAACCCTCGACCTCTGCATTGCGAACGCAGCGCTCTCCCAACTGAGCTACCGCCCCAGGCGACGCATGGCTCTCATCAGCAGAGACGATTTCGTCGCGAGTCGAGTAAGTTTAGTCTTCACCCCCGACTGCCGCAATGCACTGCGGGTGGCGCTACGCAGGCCTCTGCGAGAGCGCGTTGATGCCGGCTTTGAGGGTTGTGCTGGCTTGCAACGCCACCATGCCCACGCGGACGTGGGCATGGCACACGGAACGACGCAGAATCGCCATCTCGCAAGCGGCTCGCGGTTTGACATAAGTCCGCATGGCACTTATGGTAAGGACTGCCAGCGCGGACGCGAAAAACGCTCCGGCGGCGGCTTTTCAACCCCGTGGCAAGGGCAGGCGATGACGGCGAACGAAGAGGTCGTGTGCGAGCAGATTCGCGAGGTGTTTGCCAACAAGGGTCAGGCCGCGCCGTCGCTCACGGCCGAGACCATGCTCGACCTGTCGCTGGGGCTCGAATCGCTCGACTTCGCCGAGCTGGCCATCCGCCTGGAGGGCGCCCTCGGCAAGGACCCGTTCGCCTCGAGCGTCCCGCCGATCGCGACCGTGGCTGATCTGGCGAAGCTTTACTAAACGGCGCTGCCAGGAACCGGCGCGTTTTTCCAAGGGCACGGCGCCGCGAGGGCAGACGGTGACCACTTCGCTTGCAAGTCTGTTCCGTCCCGCGGGCGTCGACGCGAGCCGCGATGCGATCGTCGTTCGCGACGTGCGGTGCACATGGGGCGCCCTCGGCGAGCTGATTGCCGCGGCCAACGAATCGCTGGCCGAGTTCCGCGGACGGCGCGTGGGCCTCTTCCACCGTGGAGATGGCCCGAGTTGGGCCGCGCTCACCGCGCTCGACGCGCTCGGCGCCGAAACGTTCCTGCTGAATGCTTCGCTCGCCGCTGAGGAAGCCGCGACGCTCGCCGAGGATTTTCAGTTCGCGGCAACGCTCGACTCGGTCGAAGGCAAGACAGTCATTCCGTGGCGCCGAGCCGATCTCGGCCCGCGTCCCGCGGCCGGCGAAAGCCATGTCACGATTCTCACTTCCGGCACCACCGGAAAGCCCAAGGCGGCGCGGCACACTTGGGCAACTCTCTGCCGTCCCGTGCGTGCGGCGGCGCCTGCGGCGTGGCTACAAAGCTACCGCCCCCACCTGTATGCGGGCCTGCAGGTCGCCATGCAGTGCTTCGCCGGCGGTGGAACGCTGGTGAACCCTGGCGCCGAGGCGTCGCCCGAGCAGATCGTCGATGCGATGGTCCGTCACGGCGTGGCGTTCGTCTCAGCGACGCCGTCGTACTGGCGCCGGCTGCTGATCTTCGGCGACCAACGGGCGCTCGGCAGCGTGCCGCTCAAGCAAATCACGCTCGGCGGCGAGTTGGTCGACCAGCAGGTGCTCGACATGCTGCGAGCGACCTTCCCCGCGGCGCGGCTGGTCCACATTTACGCGACCACCGAGCTCGGCCGCTGCTTTTCGGTGACCGACGGCCAGGCCGGCTTCCCCGCGCGGTTCGTGGGGCCGGCGTCGCCCGACGGCGTCGAGCTGCGCGTCGTCGAGGGCGAGCTCGAAGTCCGCTCGGCCAACGCCATGCAGGGGTACGACTCCGGCCACGGAGACGCGGCGCCGCAGGCTCAGTGGTTCGCCACGGGCGATTTGGTGCGGCTCGAGGGCGACCGGTACTATTTTGTGGGCCGCCGATCGGACATCATCAACGTGGGCGGGAACAAGGTGAGCCCCGTCGAGGTCGAGGCCGTGCTGACGAGCGTGCCCGGCGTCGCGGCGGCGCGGGTGTTCGCGAAGAAGTCGTCGGTGGCCGGGCAGTTGGTGGTCGCTCAGATCGTCGTCGATCGAGCGTACGATGCGGCTGCCGTAAAGGCGGCGGTTGTGGCCGCGGGCGTCGAGCGGCTGCTCGCGCACCAACGGCCGCGGATGATCGAAGTGGTGAACGAAATCGAGTTGTCCGACGCGGGCAAGGTTGTGCGAAAGTGAGCAGAGGAACGGAACAACTCGAGTAAGAGCAAGAGCAGGAGTAAGAGTAGGATCAATGCATTGGTCATACTCATACTCTTACTCCTGCTCTTACTCGAATTGGCATTCATTGGTTGGCGATTTGACGGGCGACGGCCCCACTTATGGCAACGGGCGGGAATCCCTCCCCTAGCCCCTCCCTTCGAGGGAGGGGGAGAAGAGAACTTTGAGCGATAACAAAAAACGGCACGTGATTGTCAGCGGCGGAAGCCGGGGGCTGGGGCAGGCGCTTGTCGAAGACTTGCTCGCGGCGGGCTTTCGCGTGAGCACGTTCGCACGCTCGGCGACGAAGTTCACCGATTCGCACGCGAAGAACGG
>JANOIK010000928.1:0-3857 GCA_031407585.1 Planctomycetota bacterium
CATCTATGGATCGTCGTCATTTCCTCGCGAGCGCCGCGCTGGCGCCTGCCGCCGTCGCCATGCTCAAGGGCGTCGCATTCGCGCAAGAAGCCGCGGAAGCCGCCGCCGCGCCCGAGGGCGAATGGATCAAGCTCTTCAACGGCAAGGACCTCACCGGTTGGACGCCGAAGATCAAGGGCTTCGACCTCGGCGAGAACTTTGCCGACACGTTCCGCGTCGAGGACGGCGTGATGAAGGTCTCGTACGACAAGTACGACGGCGACTTCAACGAGCGGTTCGGCCACATCTTTTACGAAAAAGCCTTCTCCCACTACCGACTTCGCCTGGAGTACCGCTTCGTAGGCGAGCAGGCGCAGGCTGCGCCGCCGTGGGCGCTACGCAACAGTGGCGTGATGATTCACGGCCAAACGCCGGACACGATGCTCAAGGATCAAAGATTCCCCGTGTCGCTCGAGGTGCAGTTCCTATCTCGCGAGGGCGACCACACGGGAAATCTCTGCACGCCGGGTACGAACGTGGTGTACCAAGGCGTGTTGCACACGCCGCACTGCACCAACAGCACGAGCAAGGACTACCTAGGCCATCAGTGGGTGACGTGCGAAGTCGAAATTCACGGCCACGGCGCGGTAAAACACAAGATCAACGGCGAAACCGTGATCGAGTACAGTGAGCCGACGCTCGACCCCAACGATGCCGACGGGAAGCGACTGTTGGACGCGGGCTCGCCGCTGGAGATTTCCGGCGGCACAATCTCGCTACAGTCCGAAGGTCACCCGGTCGAGTTCCGCAACGTGGAGCTCATGGAACTACCGCCCGCTTAAGGCGTCCGGGAAGCGCCGGCGACGTTCCGCCAAGTTCAGAACAACGTGGGTACGTGCTTTCGAGCCGCGATCTTGCGATCGTGTGCTCAGAAACACGGCCCCACGTTTTTTCTCTTGACAATCGACTACAAGTGTAGTCAAATGCGGACGGTGGCCAACGATACACGCTGTTGGATGCCGTGGACCCCAGAAATTCCAGATTATGGCCGACAAACCGCCGTCGCCGGACGATCTGATTATTTCCCCTGCCGAGTGGCAGGTGATGAAAGTCCTCTGGGAGCACGGACCCCGGGCGGCGCGCGACGTCTACGCGGCGCTCCCGGCGGAAGCCGAGTGGTCCTACCAGACGGTGAAGACGCTGCTGTCGCGCCTCGTGGCCAAGGGCGCGCTCGAGTACGAGCAGATCGGCAACTCGTACCTGTATCGTGCGAGCGTGGCGCGCGAGCAGATGACCCGCCAGGAGATCCGCGGGTTGGTCCAGCGCGTCGTCAGCGGCACCGCGTCGCCCGTGCTGGCGCATTTCATCGACGAGGTTGATCTCACGGAGGCGGACATCCGCCGGTTGAAGCGATTGCTGGACGACAAGCGCCCGGCCAAGTCGCCGAAGCCGAAGCGAGGTTCGTCATGACGCCGCTTGCCGTCGCGTGGACCGAGGCGTGGTTTCGGTGGATCGCTGCCGCGACATGGCAGTTGGCGTTGTTGGCGGCGATCGTCGGCGTTGTGTGTTGGATTACCCGAAAGGCGTCGCCGCGGTTGCGATACGGGCTCTGGTTGCTGGTGCTGCTGAAGGCGTTTGTGCCGCCGCCCGCGACGGCGGTTTGGGGCGTCGGCTCTTGGGGCGTCGCGCCGCTCTGGGAGCGAGCCAAGGCGTCCAAGGTCGGCACGAAATTGACCTCAGCTTGGAGTGCCGAAACCGGCGTCGTCGAAACCACCGGCGCCGAATCGCATGAATCGGCTGCGCAACCTACGCCGTCGACAACTCCGGCGTCTCTCACGACCCCGCTATTCGTTGCGTGGTCGACCGGTTGCGCCTTGTTCATTGGTGCGGCCGTGTTCCATTACGCTCGACTTTGCCGCGCGACCCGGCGGATGCGACTCATCGACGAAGGTCCGCTCCGCGTCGAGTTGGAACGCATGGCGCTCGACCTCGGCCAGACAAGAACGCCCGATCTCTATGCTTCGGAGACGGCGAGCAGTCCGTTTCTGTTCGGCGTTTTTCGACCCGCGATCGTGGCGCCGCGAGAGCTGCTGGACCGGGATTCGGAGTCCGCTCGCGCTGTGCTGCTCCACGAGATGCACCACTGGCGGCGCCGCGATCCGTGGATTGGTTGGCTGCAAGTGGTCGCCCAGGGCTTGTTCTGGTTTCATCCGCTGGCGTGGTGGGCCAACGCGCGGTTGCGCGCCGAGCGCGAAGCCGCGTGCGACGACGCGGTGCTTCGCACGGGCGCTCTGCCGGCCGCCGAGTACGCCGAAACTCTGCTTCGTATTCTCACCCTGGCCCGCGGGCGATCGCTCGTCATGGGAAGCATGGCGGGCGTGTTCGAGCGCGGCGCCGATCTGCAAACTCGACTGGAGGCCATCATGAACTTTCAGCCCGAACGGCGCCGATTCAACGGACTCTCGCGGCTCGCGCTCGTCGCGTTCGCCCTCGTGTTTCTCCCCATGGGACTGCCCGCCAGCGGCGAGTCGACGGCAGAAGACGCGGCCGCATCCCAGGCAGCTGAGGAGGGCGAAGTCGCAACGCCGCCCGATGGGCCGCCGAGCTTTGTCTCGAAGCCGGAGAATGGCGCTACTGAGGTGGATCCGGCAGTCAGCGAGATCGTGCTGACCTTCGATCGCGACATGGAGCAGGGCATGAGTTGGACGGGCGGACCCGAGAATCTGCCGTCGCCGGATGAAACGCGAAAGCCCCAGTGGCGCGACGCGCGGACGTGCGTTCTGCCGGTGATTTTAAAACGCGGCGCCTACTATCGAGTGGGCGTCAACTCGACGAGCTTCCAAAACTTCCGCAGCACGGACGGCGTGCCTGTGCGGCCCGCGGCAATTGCGTTTACCACCGCGGGCGCGAAGCCGGCGCTCGTGCGACGCCTGCGGGCGCCGCAGGTTGTGGAAGCAGAGCCCGCGCAGGATGCTCGGGACGTCGACCCCGCGACAAAGTTTCTGCGCGTCACGTTCGATATGCCGATGGGCGCGGGCATGTCCTGGACGGGCGACGTTCCCGCGGCGGCGGGCCAGCGCGCGCGGTGGTCGCGCGACGCCCGCACGTGCATCATGCCGGTGGAGCTCGAGCCGGGGAGGTCTTACTCCATGGGGCTGAACAGCCCGAGCCATGTCAACTTTCAAAGCAAGTGGGGCGTCCCGCTGGAAGCCGTGCGTTTTGCGTTCACCACGAGCGGCGAAGGCGACGCGTCGGCAGGCGACGCGTCTGAGAAGCCGGTAAGCGAGGCGCCAACCATCGTTGCGATGACGCCCGAGAACGGCGCGACCGACGTTGATCCGGGCTTGAAGGTGATTCGCGTGACATTCGATCGGCCGATGGCCGCGGGATTCTCTTGGACCGGCGGCGGGCCGGAGTTTCCGCCCATACCGCCGGGCAAGAAGCCCTCGTGGTCGCGCGATCGACGGAGTTGCACTCTACCGGTGGCGCTGGAACCCAACCACGCCTATCGTCTGGGGCTGAACAGCGTCAGCTTCAAAAACTTTGCGAGTGCGGACGGCGTGCCGCTCGAGCCGGTGATGTATGAGTTCACGACGGGCCCGTGAGTGTGTGGCGAACGTGATTCGCACCTGCATCAAGGCCCAACGGGCCGGCAGTTCATAGCCAGGGGCGTGAGCCCCTGGAAGCGGTCAGCGCAAACAACGTAAGCCCCAACGGGGCGACAGAGGGTTTTTGAAACACTGTCGCCCCGTTGGGGCTTTGTCGTTTCGGGGGCTGCTTACCAGGGGCTTACGCCGATGCTTTTCAAGCTAGCGATTCGATGATCTTTCTTGGAGGATTTTGTAGGTGGAGACGTGTTTCCCGCGTTGGCCGCTTTG
>JANOIK010000963.1:0-3880 GCA_031407585.1 Planctomycetota bacterium
CAAGATCCAACGTCACCGCACGCTGGAAGTCCGCTTCGCCGGTGATGCTGAAGCCGGAATCAGCCTCATCCGCAGCGATCCCAAGGTGCGCGAGCTGATCCAAGACACGCGGAGCTGCACCGTGGAACTCGCCGGCGAGGACGCGGACGTCCAGCGCCTGCTTCGCCAACTGGTCGCCGCGAACGTCGGCCTCGTCTCCTTCGCCGACAAGGAACCGACGCTGGAAGACGTGTTCATGATGGTGACCAAAGGACTCGTGACCTGACGACAGGCGCCCTCTTCAGCCCCCGGCTCTGCCGGGGGGTCGCGGCCGGTACACGCGCTCCTCGGGCCGAAAAAATCGCTGCGCTCTCGTAACACCCACTCCCGCGCCGCGCTTCTCAAGCAGTCAGAGCCAGCTGTTTGTTCCTGCTGCTTCCGCACTCCACTTCTAAATAGGCCCGACCCGTGTCCAAATTCAACACCAACCGCAAATTCCAAATGGAACGCCTCGAAGACCGCCAGATGATGGCTGGCGACATATTCGCCTCGATGACCACCGACGGAACGCTAGTGCTCCTCGAAGCGGGCAACAGCGTCGGCGGCGCCCAGTCTGTCTGGGTGCAGCCTCTGGTCAATGGGAAAGTCCGAGTCTTCCCAATGAGTTCGCCTGCCAACCCCACCATCTCGAATATTCTCAACGCCAAAGGCGAAAACCTGGGCACGCCAGAGTTCTCGGGCGTTAAGAACATTCGGATCAGCTTCGGCGACGGCCCCGACCAGATCTTTGTCGGCACTAACGTCAAGAATTCTATCCCATTTGGCAACGTCACGATCAACACCGAAGGGTCGGCCAGCAGCACCCGCGACAACGATGATGTGTTCGTGCAAAACTTAAAAGTCGGTCAGAATTTGGACATTCGCACCGGCGCCGGGCAGGATCGAATCCAGGTCATCAATTCGGAAGTCGTGAGGCAAGGGGCTACCCCCCCTAACTTCACGATCAAGAGCGGCGTGATTTCGGCTGTCGGCGAGGCTGATAAGGACGTCGTTACGGTGGATGGCGTTAAAGTTCAGGGCGTTGTGTCTATGGACACCGGCGCAAGCGCCGATTCGCTGACCGTAAAGAACGCCGATTTTGGTTTTGTTATCGGAACGACATCAGTCGACAACGCCACGATAAGGTCTGGATCAGGCGCCGATGTCGTCAACATCGGATCCAGTGGCGACGATTTCGGCTTGGTGACCGTCCGCGGGCATCTGGCCCTTGACGCCGGGAGCGAATCGCAACAGGACGCCGATATCGTGCGAGTACAGGATCTCAATGTGTTTCAGGGTGTTTCCCTGACCCTCGGCGGCGGCAACGACCGCCTCGATATGGGGAATGTCGCCGTCGGAAAAGACATGTTTCTCACAGCGATGAGCGGCAACGACACGGTAGTGATGAGACAGGTCCAGGTCTTCGACAACTTCTTCGCCGAAATGGGCGACGGCGACGACACGCTCGACATGGCTGGCGTCAAGGCGCGGAGACTGGAGGCCAACGGCGGCGCCGGCACAAACGACAGACTGTTTACCTTTGATATGTCGAACCAACCGATAATCAAGACGGGCTTCGAGCAAATCAACGGCAGGCCCATCGTTCAGAAGCGCGTCACCTCAGGATTCAAAACAATTCCAACCGTTCAAACCGAGCTGGTCAGGTAAGTCGCCAAGAGTGCCTCGGGTCCCTCCCCTTGACGGGGAGATTAGAGACGGGGCTGCGGAGCGACTGACGAACTCCATCCGCACCTTGGACGCCGCCGTGACTCACAAGTCGCGGCGGCGTTCTTTTTTTACCAGAAAGTCACACTTGGCTTGCGCGATGGTTTCCGGTGCGTCGCCACGTGTGGCGCAGCAGCTTCATCGGCGGGTCGTCGCCCCAGAACTGCCAGTCCCACGTTTTTTCGATGAAGTAGCACTGCAGCATCGTCCGCGTCTCGCGCGGATGGCGCGCCAGCGCTCGCGCGATCCGCCAGACCATCTTGGGGCTGGAGTACCAGCCGCGCATCATTCGCTTCATGCGGTAGTCGTTGGCGATCTTGTAACCCAGCGTGCCGTCCGTCTCTTTTTCCGGCGAGAAGTACGGCCGAGCGCACGCTGCGAGTTGGCCGTCCACGGGATAGTACCCGCCCATCCAGCCGTGCAGCAGGGCGAAGTGCCGCCGGTCGCTTCCCCGCGGCTGCTCGCGCCACGGCGTGAGCAGGTACTCGGGCTTCACATCGCGTTTCACGTGGATCGCCGTAGTTACGTAACGTGCGTCGGCCGCGTGCGGGTCGAGCGCTTTGCTTGCGATCTCGAACGACTCGTTGTAGATCGCGTCCATGCGCCCGGCTTGCACGTCCTCGGGCTGCACCCAGTGCTCGAGCGAGCCGTTGGCGATGACCCCGTCGAACTGGCCGTGCCATTCCGACGACTCGAGCAGGTTGCGGTACGTCGTGCAGTAGGTCTGCAGGCCGTTCTGATTGCAATAATCGACCTGCTCCTGCGAGGTGTTCACCCCCACGGCCCGGGCGCCGCGATCCTTCGCGAGCTTCAACAGGTGGCCGTAACCGCAGCCGATCTCTAGCAGACGGAAGCCGGGGCGGTTGCAGCCGACCTGGTCCAGGAGGTAGTTGAGCTGCCGCTCGATGCCCTGCTCGAGCGTTGCGTCGCCGGGGGCGTACTCGCCGTCGGCCAGATCGCGAATGCCCACGGCCTCGGCGGCGTGAACCATCGTGTAGCACAGCTTCACTAGCGGGATCGGCGCCACGCGCTCCGTTGGCTGCGGCAGCGGCATTCGCTGCGGCGGCGCGAGACGGGACGACGACCCAGACGGCGGCGAGGCGGATCGCGGCTTGTTTTCGACGACCGACATGGAAGAACTCCTGCGGTGCGCTTCGAGGCGCCGCATTCTACCATGGACACGCTTACCCAAATAGCAGCGGCGGCTCGATGTCGGCGTCGCGCTCCGACCACTGGCGCCGCACCTCGCCAAGGCCGTACACGCATAGCTCGAAGTTGTCGCTCAGCCGCTTGAGCACCGCGTCGGGGGCGCTCTCATCCGCGGCGGGCAACGTGCTGGCGATGAAGTAGTTGCGCTTCCCCTGGTCGCAGTAGTCCAGCAGGCTGTCCTTGCGGCCTTGCCGCATGCGGTCGGCGATCTCGGGATACACGCCGGTCCAGAACAGTGTGAAGTCGCCGATGTGGCGGTGCATCTCGCGTCGCGCGACGCCCTGCCGCGCCTGAGCCTCGGCCAGCATGTCGGTCACCTGCACGAGCCGTTCGCCGCGCGGATTTCGCACGCCGTAGATCGCGTCGCTCTTGACGAACCGCACGAGCAGCTCGGCCACGTAGTCGACCAGCGGCGGGTCGACCACTCCCAAACGAACGGCGAAGGCATTCTCGGCGGCGCCGGCAAAGAAGCGGCGTAGCAAATCCTCGCGAGCGGACTGATCGGCGGTCATCGGCGGTCTCCGATTTCTCCCAGTCTCCCTTTTCAATTCTACGTTCGATTTCGGATCCGAGTCAAATTCAATGGGCGTCGGATCGCCGCCACGTATTGGTATCGGCTAGCAGTCCTTCAACGCTTGAGCGCCTCCAGCAGCGTTGCTACATAAGCGCCTACTTCGGCCAGCACTTTTTCGCGGGGCTGGGTCTCGGCGGCGGCCAGGCGGCGGACGATGGCCGAGCCCACGATCAGGCCGTCGGCCACGGGGGCCAGCAGCCGTACGTGTTCGGGCTTGCTGATGCCGAAGCCGATGCAAATGGGGAGCTTCGTCTGCTCGCGAAGCCAACCGACGTTGTCGACTAGCTCCGGCGGCAGCTCGGTACGCTCGCCGGTGATGCCGGCAATGGACACGTAATAGACGAACCCGGTCGA
>JANOIK010000985.1:0-2370 GCA_031407585.1 Planctomycetota bacterium
GCAGATTGTAACCCACGCGGGCGAGCGCCTGCCGCATGTGCTCGATGCCCTCGCGGAGCGTCACGTCGCCGTTCATGTCGAACCGCACGCGCCGCAGGGGGACGAGTTCGGCTTTCGAGTCGGTGGGCGCCGAGGCAGCGATCTTTGCCAGCGCCGCGATTCGCTCGTCCGCCCTCGCGACAAATTCCGCGTCCTCGCTGTCGTCGCGGAGCTGTTCCCAAATCGCACTGGCATTCTCCGCGTGGCGGGCGCGCTGATCGCGAACCGGGGCCCGGCCATCATGGGCCAGCGCGTCGAAGCCCTCGGCTTGCAGCAGCATCTCGTTGCGAAGCGCTTCCGCGCGCACCGCGTCCCAGGGGCGATCCGCCCGGCCGGAGTAGTCGGCGAGCAACTGCTTCGCGATCGCCGCGGCAGGGACGTCGGCCCACCGATCGACCAAGCCTTCGAGCTGCGTGAGCCCCGTTTCGACCGATGCCGCATCCGCGGCTGCGAGTTGAGCCTGGGCGTCGGCGAGTACCCGGTCCGCGCACTCCTCGCGCTTCGGAGCGTCGCCGATTCGCAACGCCGGGCGTTTGCCCGCCGCCGCGCGGCGCTCAGCCACGCCCGCTTCGAGCCAAGCAAACGCCGCCTCGAACACAGCCGGTTCGGGCATCGTGTGCCCGCGGCGCCGCAGCGTCACGGGTTCGAGCCGCACGCCGGCGCTTTCCCACCACGGAATGAACAGGTCCTCGGTGAGCGGCGTCGCGGGATCGTGCTCGCCGTTGATGATCGCCAGGCTGAGCCGGTCGCGCACGCGAGCCAACTGCCACGGCGACCGCGGGGGCTGCGGGGCGTACCCGACGCTCAGGACGCCGCCGAAATACTCCGGCAGCGCAAACGCAATGGTGCACGCCACGTGCGCCCCGCCGGAGAATCCCACGAGGTACGTGCGGTCCGCGTCGATCGGAAACCGAGACCGCACGTCGTCGAGCACATCGAGCGCCGCCCGCACGCGTTGGGCCATCGGATGGCCATTGCCCATATCCCGCGCACTCGCAAAGACGACGCCGTGCGTTCGGCAGGTCTCCTCCCAGAACCGCCATGCGACCGGCCTATCCTGCGGCGATGCGAATAGGACCAGAGGAAGCTTGCCGCCGGCGGGCGGCTCGGCGGGGCCGAAGAGTTCGTACGTCAGCGCGGTCGACTTGTATCCCTCGAGCAACTCCAGCGGAGGTTCGGCGGGACTCTTACCCACGAGCGGATACGCCCAATCGAGCCGCGTCTCGGCTTCGACCCAAACCTTGTCGTCATAAACGCCGTCGTCCGCACTGGCCCGCGGAGCGACTCGCACCGGCGCCATAACCGCCATCGCGATCACCACTGCGCCGACGCGCACCCATCTCCTCACGCCACGCTGGCGCCGTCGCGAGTGCTGGTAGTGCAAGCAGTGCAGGGGCGTTCTCATCGCATGCGATTCTACCTAAATCGCCGCTGTTTCCCTCGCATGCAACGAAAACCTGCCGCGAGTGCACGGCCCAACTGCAAGCACAACGCATTGCCGCGAATGCGAACCTGCACAGTTTCCGCGGGACTTTGCCGATAAATGGGACAAGTGGAAGACCGCAGGGACTTTCACGCCCATGCTTTTCCGCCTCGATACTTCTCAGCGCACTGCCGGGGATGGCCCATGATTGCTCCACGCGCGACGATCGCGTTCGTGCCACGCGAGGTGTTCAGCGCCACGCAGCGCTCGCTCGAGGCGCTGTACGCGCGCACGACCGAGCCGTTCGATCTGGTGTGCATCGACGGCGGCTCGCCGCCGGAGCTGCGCGACTATTTGCAGCAGCAGGCGGCCGAGAAACAGTTCACGCTCATCCGCACCGAACACTACCTCACGCCCAACCAGTCGCGCAATCTCGCGGTCGAGCACGTGCGCACGCCGTACGTCGTGTTCGTCGACAACGACGTGCTGGTGTCCGAAAACTGGCTCGGCCCGCTCGTTGACTGCGCGGAAGAGACGGGAGCGTGGGTCGTCGGGCCGCTGTACTACGAGTTCCTCCCCGAGGGCCGCCGACTGCACATGGTGGGCGGCGAGTGCAAGATCAAGACGACCGAGCACGGCGAGCGCGTGTATTACGAGCGCCACCACCACGCCCACGAGCTTCGCGACAGCCTCGAGCATGCGCCCCTGCGGATGCGCACCGAGCTCATCGAATTCCACACCGTGTTGGTCGCCATGGAAGCGTTTCGGCAACTGGGTCCGCTCGACGAGGGCCTGTTGTGCAATGCCGAGCACGGCGACCTGTGCCTCATGGTGATGAACGCGGGTCACAGTATCTATATCGAGCCGGCCTCGCAGATCACGTACGCCCCGCCGAAGCGGCTCGAAGC
>JANOIK010001012.1:0-2340 GCA_031407585.1 Planctomycetota bacterium
CGACGCCCTGGAACAGGCGGCCGTCGATGCCTGGCAAAAAGCCGCACTCGACGCCGACCTCATGAAAACTGTTTGCGCCGCTCCCTACCTCGAACGCGCTACTTCAACTTAGAATGCGTATAAGACGGCGGCTCCTGTCTATCCGCAAGTTGCCTTGCATTAATGCTTAGTGCCGTGTGGTGGTTGTTGGAGGGTTGGAGCACTTGATCTTGCTCTCATAGGGTTAGTGTCGCTATCGTTCCCATGGGTCCAAATTCCCTTAAGTCAACTTCGAGGCGATCTAATGCGCTGGGTGTCTGCAAGTCTTCTTGTGCTCACGCTCTCAGGCACGCCCGCAGAATCCAGCGAGCTTTTCGTCGCAAGCGCGGGGACGGACAATGTTCTCCGCTTCAACTCCTCTAGCGGCGCGGCCGTGGGAGTTGCGACCACGGGCGGGCCGGCCTTGCCCAACTCGCTCATCAATCCGACCGGTCTCGCCTGGGGCCCCGACGCTAACCTGTACGTTTGCAGTTCATTTGGGGCCAACGCGGTTCTGCGATACAACGGCGATTCGGGGGCGTTTATCGACGTTTTTGCGTCCGGCGGCGGAATCGACAGACCCGCATTTATAACGTTCGGACCGGACGGCAACCTCTACGTCAGTTCAAGTGGCTCACGCGCAGTTTTGCGCTACGACGGCGCCTCCGGTACCTTCATTGACGAATTCACTTCGGGAGGCGACTTGAGGACGCCCCTGGGATTGACGTTTGGACCGGACGCGAATCTTTACGTCTCTTCCCACGACACGAATCAAGTTCTCAGGTTTAATGGCTCGACCGGTTTATTTATCGATGTATTCGCATTCGGAGGCGGCCTCGGCAGCCCCGTCGGCATTGAGTTCGGCGATGACGAAAAGCTGTATGTCGCGTCAGCATCGACAGGAAACGTCCTTCGTTATGACGGCAACAATGGGGCCTACCTCGACGTCTTTGCGGCAAGCAGTGAACTGGATGACCCAATTGATCTTAGATTTGGTCCCGACGGCAATCTTTACGTGAGCGATCAGAACTCTCATGCCGTCTTGCGATACAACGGAGCGACTGGCGCGTTTGTGGACGTCTTCGCGTCAGGCGGCGGATTGCAAGGCGCAGGCGGCTTGCTTTTTTCGCCTGCCATTCCAGAACCGTCGACATGGTCGCTTGCTGGCGCGGCGTTGCTTATTGCATCCTTGAAAAGCCGGGCCGCGAGACTCGGCAGAGCAAGAGCCACGACCCCGTGAATTTGATGCGCATTTCGGACTGATCATTCTTTGCATTGTTTCAGCCCATCGGCGGCGTGTTAGTCTCGTGCCCAATTGTCCGCCTAAGCGGACACTTCTCGCACCTTGCGGAACGTCCTCCGCCATTCGTCGCTTTCGAGACACACGCTCTCTGCGCTCGGCCTCCGTGTGCCGGGTGCCCTCCGTGGTGAATCCCCCTCGGAAAGTATTTCCCGAAATCTCTCCGTACAGTGCTAGGAATTGTGCCAAAGCTTCTGCTAGGCTCAGGGGTGTTCTAAACGTCCGTTCACGTGGTAGGAGGCCTGAGGATTCAGGCCTCAGACTTCAGATTGAAGGGATCAATGCCACACCCCCTCCGATAATCCTAATCCTAATCGTACTCGTAATCGTACTCGTAATCCTAATCCTAATCCTAATCGGATTGAGATGCACCAAGCGCGATTGCGACTACGACTCAATGCATCCAGCATCAAACTCCCTGCTCCACGCTCCACGCTCCCCGCCACTTCCATGCTCACTTTTTCCATAATTCCCGCGCTCCACTCGCCCCGACTCTGGCGGAGCCCCGGCATTTCCAGTCTCTGCGTGCAGCAGGCCGCCGCAGAGCGCCGAATTTTGGAACGGGTGATGCGATTTCCGCTCTCGCATACAAAATTCCCACGCGAGAAAACACGGCCCTCCGACAGTCTCTGCCCGAAAGCTCGATTTCAAAATTCCACCCCGAACTCAATAGCCTTCGAGAAAACAGCCCTCAGCGAAACCAATTTTGGAACGCACTCCACGGCGCCCACGCCAAAATCGGCCTTCATAGAGCGAGAACCATAGTCATGCGGCGCGTGCACTTCGAGGCCACCGATTCGACGAACGACCAGGCCCGCCAGCTTGCGACGGAGCACCCGGGCGAGTGCCTGCTGGTGACGGCCGCCGAGCAAACGGCCGGTCGAGGCCGCCAAGGCCGGCAGTGGCAAAGCCCGCGCGGCGGGGCCTGGATGAGCCTCGCTTGGCCGATGCGTAACGATCCGCGCACCTACGGCGCCGTATCTCTTGTCGCCGCGGTTGCGGTCCTTCGAGCACTCAGCGAA